>NZ_JASUZV010000002.1:120348-254926 GCF_030284685.1 Streptococcus raffinosi | reverse complement strand
TCAAAAAGGAGAGAACCAATTTGGTCCTCTCCAGGTTGTAACTTTTCATCAACCCACTACAGTTGACAAGGAGCCAGTTATTTTTAATGTTTGTTTCAAACAACACAAAAGAGACCCACCTCTTTCGGGATGAGTCTCTTTTTCGAAAACTGAAATAGTCTAACTAACTATATTGAGGGTTTTGACCTTTTTACTATTTTAGTCTTCTTTTTTGCGTTTTCCTGCCAAACCAAGTCCAGCTGCCGCAAGGATTCCTCCGAGAGCCATAGCTGCCATAGACGCATCGTCACCTGTTTCAGGGAGAGCTGGTCCTTTAGGAGCTTCTGGTGTAGTTGGTGGTGTCACTGGTGGAACCACTGGTGTTGGAGGAGTTGGTGGTGTTGGTGGCGTTGGTGGTGTTGGAGGAGTCGGTGGTGTTGGTGGTGTTGGTGGTGTTGGTGGTGTTGGAGGAGTCGGTGGTGTCACAATATTGTTGAACTCAGTATCTTCTGGCAATTGAGAAGTTGCTGTCAAGACTTTACCGTCTTTAGATACAGAAACAACGACTGTAGCAACCATCTTATCGTAAGTAACGCTTGTATCGTTACCTTGTACTTCTTCTACTGTGTAGACGTGAGTACCTTCTTCACCACGTTTGTACTCAAGAGCTGAGAACTTGATCTTACCGTTAGCATCATTGCTTACAGTTTCGATCACATTACCCTTGCTGTCTTTAAGTACGAAGCTAAACTCACCAGCTTTAAGTTCACGACCTTCAAGTTTCTTAGTGAATTCAAATTCAACCTTAGTTGGGATATTGACTACACGTTTTTCTGTTGGTTTTTCTGGTTTTTCAACAGATTTCTTAGTTGGGTCGTATTGGTGAACGATTTGTGACGCAGTATTTTCGATGTCTACACCATCTTTAGCAGTGCCTTTGATAGTTGCAGGAATATCGAACTTGTAGTAGCGTCCGAATGCCAATTTAGCAGTATCGATCACTTGAGTATTTTCTGCATCACCGAGTGACTTAGTAAGGTCAGACTTAGATGTTGCAGTGATTACACCGTTTTCAACCTTGATGTCAAACTTAGCTGTCACATCTTCTCCTGTTACAGAGTCGTATGCTTTAATATCTTTGACATTGATGTTCAAGTTTTCGCTGTCATATTTATCTGTAACACCAACAGATTGGATATTTTGAGCGTCAGTGAAGTTGTTTGTATCAAGCCATACTTGGTAAACAAACTTATCACCTTTCTTGAGTGTCTTAGTATTAAGGTTTTCAGCTTCGTTGTTAGCTGTGCTGTCAGCGTAAGGATCTTTATTAGTATCGCCTACTTTATCTTTCAACTCAGCATCATCATCAACAAGTTTCATACCAGTGATATCGAATTTTTCTTTAGAAACAACGTATTTCTCTGGTTGGAACTTAGGTTTTTCTGGTGGACGAACAGTATTGTTGAATTCTTTATCTGCTGGATCAGTAACCTTAGTGATAAGAGCTTTCGCTTTACCATCATGTGATACTTCAACAGTGACAAGAGCTTTCATACCGTCGTATTGAACAGTACCATCAGTACCTTTAACTTCTTCTACTGTGTACTTGTAAGTGCCTTCTTGGCCTTTCTTGTACTCAATAGCTTTGAACTTAACGTTACCTTTAGCGTCATTGCTTACAGTTTCAAGAGTCTTACCTTCTGAATCTTTAAGCACGAAGTTGAATTCGTTGGCTTTAAGCTCACGGCCTTCCAAACGTTTAGTGAAGTTGAATTCTACTGAAATTGGAACACTGTTAACACGTTTTTCAGTTGGTACGTTTGGTTTTTCAACTTTCTTAGTTGTTGGGTTGTAGTAGTTAACAACTTGAGTTGCTGTATTTTCGATATCCACACCAGCTTTAATATCTTTCTTAACTGTTGCAGGAATATCAAATTTATAGTAGCGTCCAAAGGCGAACTTAGTAGTGTCGATAACTTGAGTGTTTTCAGCATCGCCAAGTGACTTAGTGAAGCCATCTTTAAGGTTAGCTGTAACAACACCATTTTCAACCTTAATGTCGAACTTAGAAGTTACATCCGCACCTGATACTGAATCGTAAGCCTTGATTGCTGATGCATCGACATCCAACTTAGTTTCATCGTAGTCATCAGTGATACCAACAGTTTGGATATGATCCTTGTTGTTAGCGTCAAATTGAGTTGTATCAAGCCATACTTGGTAGTAAAGTTTTTGACCAGGTTTAACTGACTTAGTATTCAAGTTTTCAGCTTCGTTGTTTGATGCGTCATCAGCGTAAGGGTTGGCATTTGTATCTGCAACCTTGTTAGCCAATTCTTTATCATCATCAACGAGTTTAGTACCTGTTACGTCGAATTTCGCTTCAGAAACAACATATTTTTCTGGTTGGAACTTAGGTTTTTCTGGTGGACGAACAGCATTGTTGAATTCTTTATCAGCAATTTCACCAACAGTTGCTACAAGAGCTTTAGCAGTACCATCATGAGAAACGGTGATTGTTACATTCGCTTTCATTGTATCGTATGTAACAGTTGCATCAGTTCCTTTGACTTCTTCTACTGTGTACTTGTGAACGCCTTCTTGGCCTTTCTTGAATTCAAGTTTAGAGAATTTAACGTTACCAGCTGCATCATTCTTAACAGTTTCAACAACTTTACCTGCTGCATCCTTCAATTCGAATGTGAATTCGTTAGCTTTAAGCTCACGACCTTCCAAACGTTTAGTGAAGTTGAATCCTACTTCAACTGGAACACTGTTAACACGTTTTTCAGTTGGTTTGGTTGGTTTTTCAACAGATTTATGAGTTGGATCGTAGTAGTGAACAACTTGATCTGCTTTATTTTCAATATCCACACCGCCAGGAACGTTTGCGTTCACTGTTGCAGGAATATCAAATTTATAGTAGCGTCCAAAGGCAAACTTAGTAGTGTCAATAACTTGAGTGTTTTCAGCATCGCCAAGTGACTTAGTGAAGCCATCTTTAAGGTTAGCTGTAATCACACCGTTAGCGATTGAGATGTCGAACTTGTCTGTAACATCTTTACCTGTTACTGAATCGTATGCCTTAATGTCTGAAGCATTCACAGTCAACTTAGTTTCATCGTAGTCATCTGATACACCAACTGTTTGGATGTTATCTTTGTTGGCAGCATCAAATTGAGTAGTGTCAAGCCATACTTGGTAGTAAATCTTTTCACCACGTTTAACTGACTTAGTATTCAAGTTTTCCAATTCGTTGTTTGATGCATCATCAGCGTAAGGGTTAGCATTTGTATCTGCAACCTTGTTAGCCAATTCTTTATCATCATCAACGAGCTTAGTACCTGTGATATCGAATTTCGCTTCAGAAACAACATATTTTTCAGGGTTGAACTTAGGTGTTTCTGGTGGGCGAACTTTGTTGTTGAACTCTTTGTCGTTAGCGCCAGAAGCGTTACCGCCATTTGCAGAGTAGTTAGCAACAGTCTTAAGAACTTTACCTTCTTTAGTAACTTCAACAGTTACTTTAGCTACCATTCCATCGTAAGATACAGTAGTATCTTTACCTGGTACTTCTTCCACAGTGTAAGTGAATGTCTTACCAAGATCTGCTTTGCTGAACAAGAGTTTTTCAAACTTGATGTGACCATCTTTATCGTTGGTTACTGTTTGAAGAACCTTGTTGTTTTGATCTTTCAATACGAAGCTGAACTCACCTGCAGTCAACTCACGTCCTTCAAGTCGTTTAGTATAGTCGAACTCGAGTGGAACTGGAACGTTGTTTTCACGTGTTTGAGTTGGTTTGTTAGGAGTTGTAACTTTCTTATTGTAAGGGTTGTATTGGTGGATAGTTTGGTTGGCTGTATTTTCAATATCAACACCGTCGTTTTCTTTAATATCCTTAACAGTTGCTGGGATATCAAATTTATAGTAACGACCAAACTCGAATTTAGTTGTATCGATAACTGGAGTTGCATCTTTATCGCTGATAGGTTTAGTCAAGCTTGCTTTAGATGAACCATAGAGAACACCGTTTTCAACCTTGATGTCGAACTTGTCAGTAACATCTGCACCAGTCTTACCATCGTAAACTTTGATTTCAGCAGGATTGATGTCAAGCTTATCTTCTTCGTAGTTATCAGTGATACCTACAGTTTGAAGATTGCTTTCTGCTGTGAAGTCACGAGTGTCAAGCCATACTTGATAGTAGATCTTTTGACCACGTTTGAGGGTCTTACCATTCAAGTTTTGGATTTCAACTTTATCAGCTGAATCATCGTCATCGGCAAGTTTGTTACCAATGATGTCGAAGCTTGGTTCTGAAACAACATATTTTTCAGGTTTGAAGTTAGGGTTAACCTCGTTATCAAAGACACGATCGTCTGCACCGTAAGCATCTCCACCTACTGTAGCGTAAGAAACGACAGTTGTTAATTGAGCACCTGGTGAAGGTTGAACAACTGTAACAGTAACATTGACTTTCATTGGGTCGTAAGTAACTGTCTTATCAGCTCCCTTAACTTCTTCTACTGTGTAGTTGAATGTCTTACCAATATCTGCCTTAGCATAATTGATAGTATGGAACTTAACCTTACCTTCTGCATCGTTCTTAACAGTTTCAATTTCTTTACCTTCTGAATCTTTAAGTACGAAGCTGAATTCTTTATCTTTCAACTGACGTCCGTTAAGTGTCTTACCAAATACTAACTCAATAGCTGTTGGAACATTGTTGACACGTTTTTCAGTTGGTACCTTAGGTGTTTCAACTTTCTTAGTTGTTGGGTTGTAGTAGTGAACGAGCTGAGCTGCTGTATTTACAATTTCAGCACCATCAAATGCACCACTGCTTACTTTAGCTGGGATGACAAACTTGTAGTAACGTCCAAATTCAAACTTAGTAGTGTCAATGATTTGAGTGTTTTCAGCGTCACCAAGTGACTTAGTGAAGCCATCTTTAAGGTTAGCAGTAATCACACCGTTAGCGATTGAAATGTCAAACTTGTCAGTAACATCTGCACCAGTCTTACCATCGTAAGCCTTGATATCTGAAGCTTTAACTTCCAATTTAGCTTCATCGTAATCATCAGTGATACCCACAGTTTGGATGTTATCCTTGTTGTTTGCATCAAATTGATTTGTATCAAGCCATACTTGGTAGTTGATAATATCGCCACGTTTAACAGCTTTAGTATTGATGTTTTCTACTTCGTTGTTTGATGGATCATCAGCATAAGGGTTGGCATTTGTTTCTGCATACTTATCTTTCAACTCTTTATCATCATCAACAAGCTTAGTACCAGTGATATCAAACTTACCATTATCTTTGCTAAGAACGTATTTCTCTGGTTTAAACTTAGGTTCTTCTGGAGGACGAACAGTGTTGTTGAATTCTTTATCAGCGATTTCGCCAACTTTCGCTACGAGAAGTTTAGCAGTTCCGTCATGTGAAACGGTTACTGTTACATTCGCTTTCATTGTATCGTATGTAACAGTTGAATCTGTTCCCTTAACTTCTTCTACAGTGTAGTTGTGAACGCCTTCTTGACCCTTCTTGAACTCAAGTTTAGAGAATTTAACGTTACCAGCTGCGTCATTGCTTACTGTTTCAAGAACTTTACCTGAAGCATCTTTAAGCACGAAGTTGAATTCGTTGGCTTTAAGCTCACGGCCTTCCAAACGTTTAGTGAAGTTGAATTCGATGTCAACTGGAACACTATTTACACGTTTTTCAGTTGGTTTGTTTGGTTTTTCAACCTTCTTAGTTGTTGGGTTGTAGTAGTTAACAACTTGAGCTGCTGTATTTTCGATGTCTGAACCACCAGGTACATCAGCTTTAACTGTTGCTGGAATATCAAATTTATAGTAGCGTCCAAACTCAAACTTAGTAGTGTCGATAACTTGAGTGTTTTCAGCATCGCCAAGTGACTTAGTGAAGCCATCTTTAAGGTTAGCTGTAATCACACCGTTAGCGATTGAGATGTCAAATTTAGATGTAACATCGGCACCTGATACTGAATCGTAAGCCTTGATGTCTGAAGCATTCACAGTCAACTTAGTTTCATCAAAGTCATCTGTGATACCAACAGTTTGGATATGTTCCTTGTTGTTAGCGTCAAATTGAGTAGTGTCAAGCCATACTTGGTAGTAAAGTTTTTGACCACGTTTAACTGACTTAGTATTCAAGTTTTCAGCTTCGTTGTTTGACGCATCATCAGCGTATGGGTTAGCGTTTGTATCTGCAACCTTGTTTGCCAATTCTTTATCATCATCAACGAGTTTAGTACCTGTTACGTCAAATTTCGCTTCAGAAACAACATATTTTTCAGGGTTGAACTTAGGTTCTTCTGGTGGAGTTACACGGTTGTTGAACTCTTTATCTGCGATTGCACCTACAGTTGCTACAAGAAGTTTAGCAGTTCCGTCGTGTTTAACGGTTACTGTTACATTCGCTTTCATTGTATCGTATGTAACAGTTGAATCTGTGCCCTTAACTTCTTCTACAGTGTAGTTGTGTACGCCTTCTTCACCCTTCTTGAAGCTGAGTGGTGAGAATGAAACGTTACCAGCCGCATCATTCTTAACAGTTTCAACAACTTTACCTGCTGCATCCTTCAACTCGAATGTGAATTCGTTAGCTTTAAGTTCACGACCTTCCAAACGTTTAGTGAAGTTGAATGACACGTCAACTGGAACGTTGTTCACACGTTTTTCAGTTGGTTTGCTTGGTTTTTCAACTTTCTTAGTTGTTGGGTTGTAGTAGTTAACAACTTGAGCCGCAGTATTTTCGATATCTGCACCACCAGGAACATCAGCTTTAACTGTTGTTGGGATGTCGAACTTGTAGTAACGTCCAAATGCGAACTTAGTTGTATCAATGATTTGAGTGTTTTCTGCGTCGCCAAGTGACTTCGTGAAGCCATCTTTAAGGGTTGCAGTGATCACACCGTTGTTCACAGCGATATCGAATTTAGAAGTGACATCATCACCTGTTACAGAGTCATACGCTTTAATCTTGGTAGCGTCAAGATTCAACTTAGCTTCATCGTAGTCATCTGTGATTCCTACTGATTGGATGTTTTCTTTGTTAGTTTCAGAGAATTTAGTTGTATCCAACCATACTTGGTAAACCAACTTGTCGCCACGGTTAACAGTCTTAGTATTGATGTTTTCAGCTTCGTTGTTTGCAGTACCATCCGCATAAGGGTTGGCATTGGTATCTGCGTACTTATCAGCCAATTCAGAATCATCATCAAGAAGTTTGTTATCAGTAATTGAGAATTTCTCTGCATTCAATACATACTTCTCTGGGTTGAATTCTGGAGTTTCTGGTGGAGTTACACGGTTGTTAAATTCTTTATCCGCAATTTCGCCTACAGTCGCGATAAGGGCTTTAGCTGTACCGTCGTGTTTAACTGTGATTGCTACAGTTGCTTTCATTGTATCGTAAGCGACAGTTGCGTCTGTTCCCTTAACTTCTTCTACAGTGTAGTTGTGAACACCTTCTTCACCCTTCTTGAAGCTGAGTGGTGCGAATGAAACGTTACCAGCTGCATCATTGCTTACTGTTTGAACAACTTTACCTGTTGAATCTTTAAGCACGAAGCTGAATTCGTTAGCCTTAAGTTCACGACCTTCCAAACGTTTAGTGAAGTTGAATGACACGTCAACTGGAACGTTGTTAACACGTTTTTCAGTTGGTTTGCTTGGTTTTTCAACTTTCTTAGTTGTTGGGTTGTAGTAGTTAACAACTTGAGCCGCAGTATTTTCGATATCTGCACCACCAGGAACATCAGCTTTAACTGTTGTTGGGATGTCGAACTTGTAGTAACGTCCAAATGCGAACTTAGTTGTATCAATGATTTGAGTGTTTTCAGCGTCGCCAAGTGACTTAGTGAAGCCGGCTTTAAGGTTAGCTGTAATCACACCGTTGTTCACAGTGATATCGAATTTAGAAGTTACATCATCACCTGTTACTGAATCGTAAGCTTTGATCTTAGTAGAATCAAGATCCAACTTAGTTTCATCGTAGTCATCTGAGATACCAACTGTTTGGATGTTATCCTTGTTGTTAGCGTCGAATTTAGTTGTATCAAGCCATACTTGGTAAACCAACTTGTCGCCACGGTTAACAGTCTTAGTATTGATGTTTTCAGCTTCGTTGTTGTTTGTGTTATCGACATATGGATTTGCGTTTGTTTCACCATATTTATCTGTCAATTCAGAATCGTCATCAAGAAGTTTGTTATCAGTGATTGAGAATTTCTCTGCATTCAATACATACTTCTCTGGTTGGAACTTAGGTTCTTCTGGAGGAGTTACACGGTTGTTGAACTCTTTATCAGCAGCATCTGTGACAGTTGCTACGATTGCTTTAGCTGTACCATCGTGAGATACTACAACTTTCACAGTCGCAACCATTGGGTCGTAAGAAACGGTGCTATCAGTACCACGAACTTCTTCTACAGTGTAGTTGTAAGTCTTACCAAGATCATCTTTACCAAACTTAAGTTGAGTGAAGTTAACCTTACCAGTCGCATCATTCTTGACTGTTTCGACAACATTGCCATCTTTCTTAAGAACGAATGTGAATTCTTGATCTTTCAATTGACGACCTTCAAGAGCTTTCGTGAATTTAAGATCAAGTGGAACTGGAACACTGTTAACACGTTTTTCAGTTGGTTTGTTTGGTTTTTCAACTGTCTTGCTTACTGGGTTATAGTAGTTAATAACTTGAGCTGCTTTGTTTTCAATATCGGCACCAGCTGCGACATCGTCTTTAACTGTTGCTGGAATATCAAATTTATAGTAGCGGCCAAATTCAAACTTAGTTGTATCAATGATTTGAGTGTTTTCAGCGTCGCCAAGTGACTTCGTGAAGCCTGCTTTAAGGTTAGCTGTAAGAACACCGTTGTTATCCGAGATATCGAACTTGCTTGTTACGTCTGCGCCAGTAACTGAATCATATACCTTGATGTCTGAAGCGTTAACAGTCAATTTATCCTTGTCGTAGTTATCTGTGATACCTACTGTTTGGATGTTATCTTTGTTGCTAGCGTCAAACTTAGTTGTATCCAACCATACTTGGTAGTAAAGTTTAGAGCCACGTTCAACTGTCTTAGTATTCAAGTTTTCAGCTTCGTTGTTGTTTGTATTATCGACATATGGGTTAGTGTTAGTTTCACCATATTTATCTGTCAATTCAGAATCGTCATCAACGAGCTTAGTACCTGTGATATCGAATTTCGCTTTAGATACAACGTATTTCTCTGGTTGGAACTTAGGTTCTGTTGGTGGAGTGACACGGTTGTTGAATTCTTTATCGGCAGGATCTGTCACGTTTGTAATCAAGGCTTTCGCAGTACCATCGTGACTGACTTTAACCGTTACAACTGCAGCCATTGGGTCGTAAGTGACTGTTGAGTCTGTACCTTTAACCTCTGTTACAGTGTAAGTGTAAGTACCTTCTTGACCCTTAATGTATTTAAGGGCTGTAACAGTTTTACCAGCTTTGTTTGTGTAATCAACTGGAGTGAACTTGAAGTTACCGTCTGCGTCGTTGGTTGTCCTTGCGATAACAACATTGTCGCTATCTTTCAACTCGAATGTGAATTCGCCAGCTTTAAGTGCACGGCCTTCCAATTTCTTAGTGAAGTTGAATTCTACTGAGATTGGAACACTGTTGACACGTTTTTCAGTTGGTTTGTTTGGTTTTTCAACTGTCTTGCTTACTGGGTTGTAGTAGTTAACAACTTGGGCTGCTTTGTTTTCAATATCAGCACCAGCTGCGACATCGTCTTTCACTGTTGCTGGGATATCAAATTTATAGTAGCGTCCAAATTCGAACTTAGTAGTATCAATGATTTGAGTATTTTCAGCGTCGCCAAGTGACTTAGTGAAGCCTGCTTTAAGGTTAGCTGTTACAATACCGTTATTAATAGCGATATCGAACTTGTTAGTAACGTCTGCACCAGTAACTGAATCGTAAACCTTGATATCAGATGCAGTAACATTCAACTTAGTTTCGTCAAAGTCATCTGAGATACCAACTGTTTGGATGTTATCCTTGTTGTTTGCGTCAAATTTAGTTGTATCCAACCATACTTGGTAGTAAAGTTTAGATCCACGTTCAACTGACTTAGTATTCAAGTTTTCAGCTTCGTTGTTGTTTGTATTATCGACATATGGATTTGTGTTTGTTTCACCATATTTATCTGTCAATTCAGAATCGTCATCAACGAGCTTAGTACCTGTGATATCGAATTTCGCTTTAGATACAACGTATTTCTCTGGTTGGAACTTAGGTTCTGTTGGAGGTGTTACGGTATTGTTAAATTCTTTATCAGCAGCATCTGTGACAGTTGCTACGATTGCTTTCGCTGTACCATCATGAGATACTACAACTTTTACAGTCGCAACCATTGGGTCGTAAGTAACTGTGCTATCAGTACCACGAACTTCTTCTACAGTGTAGTTGTAAGTCTTACCAAGATCATCACGACCAAACTTAAGTGTCTTGAAGTTTACTTTACCGCTTGCATCATTGTGAACACGTTCAACTTCTGCACCGTCTTTCTTCAAGATGAATTCGAATTCGCCAGCTTGAAGCGTACGTCCAGCAAGAGTCTTAGTGAAGTTAAGGTCGAGTGGAATTGGAACACTGTTAACACGTTTTTGTGTTGGTTTTTCTGGTTTTTCAACTGTCTTGCTTACTGGGTTGTAAACGTGAACTGTTTGGTTGGCTGTATTTTCAATATCAGCACCAGCCGCAACAGATTCTTTAACAGTTGCTGGAATATCAAATTTATAGTAACGACCAAATTCGAACTTAGTTGTATCGATAACTGGGTTGTTTACTTTATCTTTGATGAATTCGTCTTTAGAAGTTGCAGTGATTGTACCATTTTCAACTTTGATGTCGAACTTGTTAGTCACATCTGCACCAGTTACTGAATCGTAAGCCTTGATGTCTGCAGCGTTCACTGTCAATTTATCAGCATCGTATTTATCTGATACACCAACGTATTGAACGTTGTTAGCTTCTGTGAACTTAGTAGTATCAAGCCATACTTGGTATACCAATTTAGAACCGCGTTCGACAGTCTTAGTATTCAAGTTTTCTGGTTCGTTGTTAGCAACACCATCAACATATGGATTTGCATTTGTTGCTGTGTACTCGTTACCAGGAACATCATCGTCATCATCAGTCAATTTACGACCAGTGATATCATATTTTTCTTTGCTTACAACGAATTTTTCTGGTTGGAATTCAGGAGGCGTTGGAGGAGTTACTTTGTTGTTGAATTCTTTATCGGCAGTACCGTCAGTAGCATTACCGTTGGCATCAACCCCACCAGTTGAAGATACGTTTGTAACTGTAGTCAATGAATGACCATTCTTAGCAACTTCAACTGTAACAGTAGCTTTCATCTTATCGTAAGTCATACCAAACTCTTTGTTGGCTGGGATAACTTCTTCTACTGTATAAGTATGAGTACCTACTTTAGTGTTGTCGAATGACAAGTTAGAGAATGAAACATTACCAGCAGCATCATTCTTAACTGTTTCAACAACTGCACCTGTAGCAGCATCTTTCAATACGAAGCTGAATTCACCTGCTTTAAGTTCACGACCTGCCAATTTCTTAGTAAAGTCGAACTTAGTCACAACTGGAGCAACAACATAGTTGTTGAACTCAGTATCAGCTGGCATTGTAACAGCAGCGTTCAAAAGACCAGTTTGTGCGTCTTTTGTGACATTGACAGTCACAACTGCGTTCATTGGATCGTAATCAATGTTTGTATCTGTTCCAGCTACTTCACGTACAGTGTAAGTGTGTGTACCTACAGTTGCATATGAGATTGGATCAAATTGGATTGAACCATCAGCCGCATTCTTCTTAGTTTGGATCACATTGCCATTTTCAAGCAATTCGAATGTGAAGGCATTAGCTTCAAGAGTCTTACCTTCCAAACGTTTTGTGAAGCGGAATTGTGCTTGTGTTGGAGATGATGTGAATGTATTGTTGAATTCTTTGTCGGCTGGAAGTGTGTTAACAGCTTTAAGAACATGACCATCTTTAGTAACAGTAATTGTTACTTCAGCTTTCATTGTGTCATATTGAATGCCAGCTTCAGAACCTTGAACTTCTTCAACAGTGTACTTGTGAGTACCAACTTGCGCATTTGTGAATGTCAAATCGTCAAAGGCGATAACACCACTAGCATTGTTAGTCTTAGTTTGAAGAACAGTTCCATTAGAATCTTTCAATTGGAAAGTAAACTCACCATCTTTAAGGGCACGACCTGCAAGAGCTTTAGAGAAGTTGAATTTTGTCTTAACTGGTGCAACAGCAAAGTTATTGAACTCAGTATCAGCTGGCATTGTAACTGCAGCGTTCAAAAGACCTGTTTGAGCATCTTTTGTGACATTGACAGTCACAACTGCGTTCATTGTATCGTAATCAATGTTTGTATCTGTTCCAGCTTTTTCACGTACAGTGTAAGTGTGTGTACCTACAGTCGCATATGGGATAGCGTCAAATTGGATTGAACCATCAGCTGCATTTTGTTTAGTTTGGATAACATTACCGTTTTCAAGCAATTCGAAGGTGAAGGCATTAGCTTCAAGAGTCTTACCTTCCAAACGTTTTGTGAAGCGGAATTGTGCTTGTGTTGCAGCAGGTGTGAAAGTATTGTTGAACTCAGTATCTGCTGGAAGCGTATTAACCGCTTTAAGAACATGACCATCTTTAGTAACAGTGATTGTTACTTCAGCTTTCATTGGGTCATATTGCATACCAGCTTCTGAACCACGAACTTCTTCAACAGTGTACTTGTGAGTACCAACTTGCGCATTTGTGAATGTCAAATCGTCAAAGGCGATAACACCACTAGCATTGTTAGTCTTAGTTTGAAGAACAGTTCCGTTGGCATCTTTCAATTGGAAACTGAATTCACCAGCTTTAAGAGCACGACCTGCAAGGGCTTTAGTGAAGTCGAACTTAGTCTTAACAGGAGCTACAACATAGTTGTTAAAGACCTTGTCATCCGCACTTGATTTGAATCCACCCTCAGCACTATATTTAACAGTTGCTTGCAAATCACCTACAGCATTTTTCTTAGTTACAGTAACAGTCATGGTTACTGTCATAGCATCGTAGTCGACATCCTTATCTGCACCTGGTAATTCGGTAATAGTATAAGTATAAGTACCTACTTTATCAAATGTTAATTTAGAGAAGGTTGCTTTACCATCTTTGTTTGTAACAGTTTCTTCATAAGATGGAAGAGATTGGTCATCCTGTTTTTCCTTAATCTTAAAGCTAAATTCACCATCTTTAAGGACACGGCCTTCCAATTGTTTTTCAACTTCTGGAGTTACTGTTACAGATTCACCTTTAACATAATAGTAAACAGTTTGTTTACTTGGCTTCAAAGTGTTTTCTAGACGGAAAAGGTTACCTGAACTTACTGGAACACCGTTAATTTCAAAGGCATTAATTTTTGACCCTTTAGAGAAAAACTCCCCTGCCGCATTAACACCATCATTCGGTTGAATTGTAAATGGAACATCACCTTTATTCCATCCTGCATCATCAATTTTTGGATGTGTACCTAAATCTTCTGGGTGATCTTTAAAGTTATTGCTTCCAGGTTTAATAACAGTTTCATAAACCTTGACATAACCATCGGTATTAAGGTCTTTCGTAATCTTATTAAGGCTATCAGACTTAATCGCCCACATTTCAATACGGACTGTACCATCTTCTTTAACAACTTCTTTGATACGTTTAACCCCACCTTGAGCATTGGCTACGTCAAACCAACGTTGACCAACAGTATAAGGTTTTTTAAGAATATCTAGAAGTGAGTTAGGGTCAGCTGTTTGATAGAGTTCATAACCATCGAAAGCACGAAGTGCTGAAGCATGGATATTTTGACCTTCCATCGCCGTAATGGTAAAGCTACCAAGGCTTTCTTCATTACCTGTTTCCTTATAAGATTGTGTAGTGACTTCAGGAGTACCAGATTCATTAACAAGTTTAAAATCGCCAGCTGTTGATGAGTTCATAACATACTCACCATTATTTGTAACAAATTCACCAACTAAGCGATTAGGATTATATGTTGATGATTTTTTATCAACAATCTTATAATAAGTTGTTTTGGTAGTTTGACGAGGAATGTAATATTGCGGGTCAGTAATAGTAGTTCCTTCGTTTGCTGGCTCATAGGCATCATAGATTTGAAGAGCTGAACGTGATATATTAAAGTCGTTAACTGAACCTTGGTATTTCCAAGTCGCACGAAGTGCAGAACGATTTGTTTTATCAGCATCTTGAATATTTTCAAAACGGAACTCAATATACGCACGTGAATTTCCAGAAATAGGCGCTAAGACTGATTGACCCAAGGTAACAGTTCCAGCACTGCTAATATTTTTCGTTTCGACAACAGAATTGTTTCTACCATCTACTAATTCAAGTGTAACATTAGTTGAGTTGTCATATGGCTTAGACAAACGGTAATAGTATTTAGTGTTATATTTCTCGTTGAATTTATGCAGGTCAGTGATAGCAAAAGTATACTGTGATGCATTTGGATTGAGTTGGAAATTAACACCAGGAGTTACAGCGTTCCCAGGATCCTTTGGTGTTGGAATGGTTAATGGACGGTTAGTCACATATGCACCATTTGCATCACTCATAGTAGGTGTAGCTGCTGCTGACCCTTCTGTGTAACTTGTAGCATCCGGAGTGTTCAAAGAACGACGAGTACGGCTGCTTCTTGTTGCCAAAGCACCAGCATTCGTCATATCAGTTGCTGCACGGTCAAGTGTTGCACTTCGATCTGCTGCTGATCCTACAGAATAAAAACGTGAATAACCACGTGCTGTAACATTTGGCTTAACACTTGTTGCTGCCGCCGCAGTTTCAGCTGCTGGTGTTTCTTCAGCTACTGGAGCTGCTGTTGCTGCAGAATGGTTAGCTACTGCTGCAGCTGGAGTTGCTGTAGCGGCTGTTGTTGAAGCTGTTGTTTCAACTTTACCGCTAGCTGCTGCAGTTGAAGCTGCAGTTGAAGCTGGAGTTGCTGGTTTAGCTGCTTCTGACGTAGCTTTGTTTTCTGCAGGTTTAGCTGCTTCTGATTTAGCGCTTGAAGAAGCTTCTTCTTTTGCTGCTTCAGAAGTTGTTGCTTCAGCCTTTGGAGTTTCAGAAGCAGAAGCTACTGAGATTGGTAGCGTTGAAGTTGGGGCTTCAGCCGCAGCTGCAGCAGTTGGATCTGATTGAGCAACAGAAGTTGCTGTTTCTTTAACCAGATCTGCAGTACCTTCAGCTCCTACAGCTGCAGAAGAATCTGAAGACGACGTTGATGCTGCGTCAACCTCTTCAGCCTGTGCGGTGTGAGCAGCAAACAATGCTGTCCCAAGCAAGACTGAAGCGACACCAAACGAATATTTACGCAATGAAAAGCGTTGGCGTCTGTTGAAAATGTCTTTCATTATAAAGTCTCCCTCTTTAAAAAAGTTAGTTATATGTCACATGCATTCGAGAATTTGTATCCTCGTATCCATGATTCAATTGCATTTTAACATTCTGACAATTTATAGTCAAGTGATTTAGACAACTTTTTTAAAAAAAATAAAATTGTCAGACATTTTACTTTGTTTTTACTCATTAATTCTTACCTAACAACTGTAAAATGCAGTAAATAACTGAGTTTTTCTTTAAATTTTACATCTTTTACCACTTCTTATTTTTCTAATCAACTCATGCAGATTAATCATAATTTTAATCTTAGTGATTGTTGATGTGCCATATAATTATCATTATTTTTATTTATGTTCTCATTTACACCTTACTTAAAGTAGAGAAATCACATAAAGGCGGACTATATGTCCCTCTGAATCGAAAAGCTAGCCTAAACTGACGATTGTCTCCTTCTTTTTGTTTAAGGGGCGCTTTTCCCTCAGAATTCCCTATTTGAAAATGGTTGCCAAGAGTTAATAATCTTAAAAAGTTTATTAATACCTACCTGGTTTTATCCATTCTTTCCTCACAATTCAAAAAAGGAACCCCATTTTCCTGGTCCTCCTCTCAACATTCTGCTACTTACTAACGGTTTCTCAGAGACTTAAGATTAGTCTAGTTAGCCTCTTTTCTTAAAATTTTAAAATCCCAAGCTTATAAACTTGGGATTCTTGTCATTTTTTTAGAGAGGAACTGCTTGTCTATTTCTTCCTTATATGATTGTCGTTCCAACTCTGTAATTCTTGATAGGATTTGACTTTACCTTCCTCATTAGTCGGTTTAAAGGCACTAACCGGTAACTCATAGGCATCTTGCCCCACTGGCACCATCCAGTGCAACAAGGTATTAACCCAAGCTTCGTTGGTGACTTTATTTGGAAGTATAACTCAGCCAGATTTTTACTTTCATTTGACAAAAGCAATCAGACAGCGTACAATCAAGACAAGTAACATTCGGAGGTAAATGGAGACATGAACAACTAAGTCTATTCACAATAAACCTGCTTTATTTGATAGATTGTTTTCATGTCTTTTTTGCGCTCTTTTTCTGTAGAAAACTTATTGGTGGTATCTGCGTTTTTTTGCATCTATACCATCACTATCTCCTAGAGAGCTTTTTAGCTAGACTCAAAACGGTTCTATCCTATAAGGTAGGACTGTTTTTTTGATCTTTGATATTGTTTGAAGTGAAAATCGTATTTCCCATGAAATAATGTCCACTAACCCACTGCTTAGGAGGTCCTATGATACAGATTCAACACCTAACCATTACGCATACCAAAGATTTGCGTAAACTAGTCCATGATTTAAATGTAAATATAGCTACAGGCGAAAAAGTCGCCATCATTGGGGAGGAAGGTAATGGAAAGTCAAGTCTCCTTGCCCTTCTTGTCAATTCTAATGCACATTTTGACCACCTGTCTTACGAGGGAACTATTACTAAACCAGATAGCCCTCAGGTCTATATTCCCCAGCAAATTTCGGAAAACTTGCAAGCCCTAACCCTTAACGACTACTTTTTTGCGGACAGTTATGACTTAGACTACGCCACCCTCTATCGTTTGGCTGATGAGCTCTATTTTGATAGTGAGCGTTTTGCTAGTAATCAGCTTATCTCCACTCTGTCTGGTGGTGAGAAACTCAAAATTCAACTCATCCGAGAATTAGCTCGACCCCACGACATCATTTTTCTTGATGAGCCCTCAAACGATATGGATTTAACTACCATCACTTGGTTAAAAGACTTTATCAAGTATTCTGATAAAACAATTATTTATATCTCTCACGACGAGGATTTGCTCAGTCAGACAGCTGATACCATTATCCATCTGGAACTCCTTAAACGTCGTCGACAGGCCAGGACCAGTGTGGAACACCTCGACTATGATAACTATAGTCAACGACGTTCCGATGCTTTCCAGCAACAGATGCAGCAAGCGAAAACCGAGAAAAAAGCCTATGACAAAGCCATGGCCAAGCATCGCCGTATCAAACAAAATGTCCAAACCACCCTACGCAATACGCATGATAGCACGCAAGGACGATTGGTTGCTAAAAAGATGAAAACAATCCTCTCACAAGAAAAACGCTACGACCGCCTTGCCCAAGACATGACACAGATGCCTGATAAAGAAGACAGCATTGATCTTTTCTTTTCTCATATTAATCCGCTACCTCAGGGAAAATATCTTCTAAATCTGAATGAAAACCA
This sequence comes from Streptococcus raffinosi, assembly GCF_030284685.1. Classification (NCBI taxonomy): domain Bacteria; kingdom Bacillati; phylum Bacillota; class Bacilli; order Lactobacillales; family Streptococcaceae; genus Streptococcus; species Streptococcus raffinosi. Next base: position 237,210 of record NZ_JASUZV010000002.1, on the reverse strand, counting down.
GCTAAACATCGCTCATCACCTAACCATTGAACATCTAAAATTTTCTTTGAAAGGACAGGAAAAAGTTGGTATTATTGGAGATAATGGCTGTGGTAAATCCACTCTCTTAAATTATCTCTACCAAGAACTTAGCAAGAAAACAGACCTGACTATCGGCTACATACCCCAAGATTACGATTTTATCTTGCGAAATGATTTGTCGCCGATAGCGTTTTTATGTAAGACTGGCGACAAAACTGAGAAAGAAATCATAAGCTCCCATCTCGCCAACCTCAACTTCAGTCATGATGAAATGAACCATGCAATTGCAGACCTATCTGGTGGCCAAAAAGGAAAACTACTCCTACTGCACATCGTCTTAGCAAGCCCTCAACTCCTGATCTTAGATGAACCAACCAGAAATTTTTCACCCACCTCACAACCCCAAGTTCGACAGCTCTTCGAGAACTATCCAGGTGCAATTCTTACAGTATCACATGATGTCAACTATCTCAAACAAGTTTGCCAAAAGATATATCGCCTAGACGCACACGGTTTAGAAGAAGTTGAGATTTAAGATATCAAATCTATCGTTTTTACAAGAAAATCTCAAAAGAAACCTTTTCTTCATATACAAAAAAACTCAGGCAAAACCTGAGTTCTTTTAATATTAATCAATTTCAAGACCACCAGTATAAAGTCGGTAGTAAGTACCACCTTGTTCCATAAGGCTGTCATGGTCACCACGTTCAATAATACGTCCGTGATCCATAACCATGATAACGTCAGAGTTAACGATGGTCGAAAGACGGTGGGCGATAACAAAGACCGTACGTCCTTCCATAAGTCGGTCCATCCCCTCTTGTACCATTTTTTCGGTACGAGAGTCAATAGAGGATGTCGCTTCATCAAGGATGAGGACCGGTGCATTGGCAAGGGCAGCACGCGCAATGGCAATCAGCTGACGTTGTCCGTTAGACAAGCCTGCGCCATCATCTGTGAGAACAGTGTCGTAACCATTGTCCAAATGTTGCACAAAGGAATCCACGTTAGCAATACGAGCAGCTTCAAGAATTTCTTCACGAGTCGCATCCGCACGGCCGTAGGCAATATTTTCAGCAATGGTGCCTGTAAAGAGATGGGTATCCTGAAGTACGATACCAAGTGATCGACGAAGAGAGTCTTTTTCAATCAGCTTCACATCGATGCCATCATAAGTAATCACACCAGATTGAATATCGTAAAAACGGTTAATCAAGTTTGTAATCGTCGTCTTACCTGCACCCGTCGCACCGACAAAGGCAACCTTTTGCCCCTTGTCTGCATAGAGATTAACGTCATGAAGGATTTGTTTCTTACCATCGTAAGAGAAATCAACATCTTGGAAGACCACATTCCCGACCAACTCGACCAACTCGTAGTCGCCATTTGGACGTGGGTGCTTCCAAGCCCAATGGTTAGTTTTCTTGTCTGTCACAACCATTTGACCGTCTACCAATTCGTAATTAACCAAAGTGGCCTTACCTTGATCCACTTCTTCTGCTTCATCCAGAAGGTCAAAGATACGGTCGGCACCGGCAAGCGCCATAAGGACAAAGTTCAGTTGTTGAGACACCTGAGTAATAGGGCCGTTGAAGGAACGGTTCAATTGTAGGAAGGCCATGAGACCACCGATAGTCAAGCCACCCACACCATTGAGGGCAAAGACCCCACCGACCAAGGCAGTCAAGACAAAGGATACATTTCCTAAGTTCCCAAGGATTGGCATGAGAACATTGGCATAGCGATTGGCCAAGTATGAGGATTGGAAGAGTTCTTCATTAATCTTGTCAAAGTCAGCCATGCTTTCTTCTTCGTGGACGAAGGCCTTGACTACCTTTTGACCTGACATCATTTCTTCGATAAAGCCATTTTCAATTCCTAGATTCTTTTGTTGCTCACCGAAGTAACGGCCTGATTTAGCGGATACATTTTTAATAACCATAAACATGATGCCTACCATGATTAGGACCACGATAAAGAGAAGTGGACTCACGGTAAGCATGGTTACTGTCACACCAATAAGGGTAATGGCCGTTTGCAAGAGTTGGGGAATGGATTGCTCAATGGCCTGACGGAGGGCATCGATGTCATTGGTATAGATGGACATGATGTCTCCGTGTTTATGAGTGTCAAAGTAACGAATAGGGAGCTTTTGCATACGAGCAAAAAGCTGATTACGAAGGGAACGTAAGGAATCTTGTGAAATCGTCGCCATGAGGAGGGAAGCCACATAGTTGGCAACCACACCGATAAGACAAAAGACCCCAACTGATGTCAAGAAACGTAACAGTGGCCCAAAATTATGACTACCAGACTTGACCATGGGTTGAACGTAAACGTCCACCAAGGACTGAATTGAAGCCGTCAAATTAACCGTTGCCAAAGAAGCTACAACGATAAGGACAAAGGAGATAGAAAGTGAAAGCTTGTAGTCTTGCCACAAAAAGCGTAGCAGTCGTGCTAGTGAGCCCCAGCTGGCTTTTTTCTTATTCTGCATCTGCTACTCCTTTCCCTTGTGTTTGCATCTTGTAAACGTCACGATAAATGGCATTATTAGCCACCAAGTCGTCGTGACTACCAATGGCATCGATACGGCCATCATTCATGACGATGATACGGTCTGCATCTTGGATAGATGAAATCCGTTGGCCGATGATGATTTTAGTCGTGTCCTTAAGACTTGAAGCTAAACCTTGACGAATCAAACTATCTGTCTTGGTATCAACTGCCGATGTCGAATCATCCAGAATCAAGATTTTCGGATTCATGAGGAGAGCACGTGCAATACAAAGACGTTGACGTTGTCCCCCTGAGACATTGGCGCCACCACGTTCAATCATAGTGTCATAGCCATCCTTAAACTCTTGGATAAATTCATCAGCTTGGGCAATCTTACAAGCTTGTATGATTTCTTCATCTGTTGCCTGTTTATTCCCCCAGCTCATATTTTCCTTAATGGTTCCTGAGAAAAGAACGTTGGTTTGAAGCACCATGGCTACTTGCTTACGCAAGCTATCCAAATCATAGTCCTTAACATTGTGCCCGGCAACCTTGACTTGACCAGCTTCCACATCATAGAGACGAGGAATCAGCTGAACCAGACTAGATTTTCCTGAACCCGTTCCACCAAGAATACCGATAACTTCACCAGACTTAATATCCAGCGTAATATCTTTGAGGACATGGGTCTTGTCACCATTTTCATCCGTGTATGAGAAATCCACATGATCAAAGCTGATAGAACCATCTGCAACTTCTGTTAAACCATTTTCAGGTGAAAGGATAGTCGCTTCAGTACTGAGGACGTCATTAATACGTTCCACAGAAGCCATAGAAATGGACAATATGACAAAGATCATCATAAACATCATGAGTGAGATGAGGATAGTCATGGTGTAGCTGAACATAGAGGTTAATTCACCTGTAGATAGGTTACCGACAACGATAAGGTGGGCACCAAACCAAGAAATCATGAGGAAGGACGCATACATTGACAACATCATGGCTGGGTTAGACATGACAACCACACGAATAGCACGCATAAACATTTGATAAATGCGACGTGAGGCCCTCTTGAATTTATCAGTCTCTTCCTGCTCCTTAACATAGGATTTCACCACACGCATGTTGGTGATATTTTCCTTGATACTGTTGTTAAGATTGTCATAAGCCTCAAATACTTGAGTAAAGAGAGGATATACAATCTTGGTAATAAGCGCTAGAATCACACCAAGGAAGAGCGTTACGCCAACGAAAATCCAAGCCATCTGACCGTTGATAAGGAAACTAGCAGTAATGGCAAAAATCAGATTGAGTGGGGCACGCACACAGATGCGGATAATCATTTGATAAGAGTTCTGAACGTTGGTAACATCAGTCATCATACGAGTTACCAGACCACCAGCTGAGAACTTATCGATATTTTCAAAGGAGAAACTTTGAACCTTTCTGAAAATGGCCTGACGTAGATTCTTGGCAAATCCAGCAGAGGCAAAGGCCGCATAGCGAGCCGACTGCATACCGCAGAATAGGGATAGAAAGGCGCAGACTAACATGAGGCCACCATAGAACCAGATGTTAGACATGTTGGACTGCTGGACACCTTTGTCCAAAAGATTAGCCATGACAAAGGGAATGGAAATCTCAAACATGACCTCTAGCATCATGAAAAGGGACGCTAGGATTGAGGGTTTCTTGTATTCCTTTATCTGGGCGATCAGGGTTTGAAACATAGTTACCTCCGTTTTTTATTCTTTTTCTTTTGATATTTTTACTTTTTTGATGCTTTCTTAAGTGATGGCGGACGTCAGCGACCGACACAGTCGTTCCATGACTAGTTATCGAGCCAAAGTCTCGATAACTCCGCTTCCTATAACTGCTTCTGCAGTTATAGGAATATCATCACGGCGAAAGCATCTCTCCTAAGCAGAGCGAACTGTTAGCATCTTACTCTGCTCTAAACAAGACTGAGCAGATCTAGACAACTATTGCCACGGCGAAAAATATCGCCTGCTCTATGCAGAGCAAAGTTTCATAAGAACAGTCTAAATGCTCATATTTTATCTATAAAAGAACAGTTATCCACTTTTGAGGGCATATAAAAGCCCCTGAGGGATGGGCCCTAGGGAGACTTCATTTTAATATAGATGTTACTTATAGTATAGGTTAATGTGACTTAAATTGCAAGTAAAATACTATATGACTAGGATTTGTTCTGATTTCCTCATTTTTCCGCCCAAAACCTGTTCATTTTTCACAAACTTATCTACAATATTCGGAAATTCCCCTTAACCGTAGCGGAAAGTTGTTTTATTTTCCTATTTATAATAGACTATCACTAACATTAGATGAAAAGGTGATTCTATGACTATAAACCAACTGCTTCAAAAGCTGGAGTCTACCAGCCCCATTCTCCAAGCGAACTTTGGAATCGAGCGTGAGAGTCTGCGTGTCGATAGGCAAGGACAGCTGGCGCAAACGCCTCACCCATCCTGTCTGGGAGCTCGTAGTTTCCACCCCTATATTCAGACTGACTTTTGTGAGTTTCAGATGGAGCTCATTACGCCAGTTGCCAAATCCACCACTGAGGCCCGTCGTCTTCTAGGAGCTATTACCGATGTGACCGGACGTTCTATTTCTCAAGACGAGGTTCTCTGGCCCCTCTCTATGCCACCTCGCATCAAAGCTCAAGAGATTCAAGTTGCCCAACTGGAAAATGAATTCGAACGCCATTATCGCAACTACTTGGCTGAAAAATACGGAACTAAACTACAAGCTATCTCAGGTATCCACTATAATATGGAACTGGGTAAAGATTTGGTTGAGGCCTTGTTCCAAGAAAGTGATCAGACCGATATGATTGCCTTCAAGAATGCCCTCTATCTTAAGTTGGCTCAAAACTACTTGCGCTACCGTTGGGTGATTACCTATCTCTTTGGGGCTGCACCTATTGCTGAGCAAGGCTTCTTCGACCAGGAAGTTCCAGAACCTGTGCGTTCCTTCCGTAACAGTGACCACGGCTATGTCAATAAGGAAGAAATCCAAGTATCCTTTGATAATCTTGAGGACTACGTCTCCGACATCGAAACCTATATTGCCAATGGTGATTTGATTGCCGAGAAGGAATTTTATTCAGCTGTTCGTTTCCGTGGCCAAAAGGCTAATCGTTCCTTCCTGGACAAGGGAATCACCTATCTGGAATTCCGTAATTTCGACCTCAATCCCTTTGAGCGTATCGGTATTAGCCAGACTACTATGGACACTGTACACTTGCTCATTTTAGCCTTTCTTTGGCTTGATAGCCCTGAAAATGTCGATCAAGTTCTAGCTCAAGGTCACGCTCTAAATGAGAAAATTGCTCTTTCTCATCCGCTAGAACCACTACCTGATCAAGCTATGACCGAAACTAAGGATATTATTAAAGCCCTAGACCAATTGGTTCAACACTTTGGACTTGGTGACTATCATCAAGATTTGGTTAAGCAAGTCAAGGCAACCTTTGCGGATCCAAAACAGACGCTCTCTGCTCAACTCTTACCTTATATCAAAGACAAGTCCCTAGCTGACTTTGCTTTGAACAAGGCGCTGGCCTATCAGGACTATGATTGGACCGCTCATTATGCCCTCAAGGGCTACGAAGAGATGGAGCTCTCTACACAGATGTTGCTTTTTGATGCTATCCAAAAGGGAATCAATTTCGACATTTTGGATGAACAGGACCAATTCCTCAAACTCTGGCACAAAGACCATGTCGAATACGTCAAGAACGGTAATATGACTTCAAAAGACAACTACGTGGTCCCTCTTGCCATGGCCAATAAAACTGTGACTAAGAAGATTCTGGCAGATGCTGGCTTTCCAGTTCCTGCTGGTGACGAATTTACCAGCCTTGAGCAAGGGCTTGCCTATTACCCTCTAATCAAGAACAAACAAATCGTTGTCAAACCCAAATCAACCAACTTTGGTTTGGGAATCTCCATTTTCCAAGAACCTGCCAGTCTTGAAAACTATCAAAAAGCCCTTGAAATTGCCTTCGCAGAAGATACCGCAGTCCTGGTTGAAGAATTTATCCCGGGTACTGAATACCGTTTCTTCATCTTGGACGGGCATTGTGAAGCTGTCCTCCTTCGTGTTGCTGCAAATGTCGTTGGGGATGGCAAACACACTATCCGTGAATTGGTTGCTCATAAAAATGCCAATCCATTGCGTGGTCACGACCACCGTTCACCGCTTGAAATCATTGCCTTAGGGGACATCGAACAACTAATGTTGGCCCAACAAGGCTACACACCTGACGATATCCTTCCTGATGGAGAGAAGGTTAACCTACGCCGTAACTCTAACATCTCTACAGGTGGGGACTCTATTGATGTCACTGAGACTATGGATTCCTCTTACCAAGAATTGGCCGCAGCTATGGCAACTAGCATGGGAGCCTGGGCTTGTGGGGTTGACCTGATCATTCCAGATGAAACCCAAATTGCCAGCAAGGAAAATCCTCATTGCACCTGCATTGAGCTTAACTTTAACCCTTCTATGTATATGCACACCTACTGTGCTGAAGGTCCTGGTCAAGCTATCACTCCAAAAATTCTGGACAAGCTTTTCCCAGAATTAGTAGCCCTTAAACATCAAAACTAAAATGTCATAAAGCAAAGCACCTTTATCAACATGTGATAAAGGCGCTTTTTCTATGCAAGTACTAGTCACCTGTCTCCTCTTTGGGATGAGCTTCCAAGTACTGAATATTTTGGATATAGACACCTTGAGCCTGTTCAAAAGCCGCCTGATTGGCATAGGGGTAGTCAATGTAAAATAAGTCTTGCCAGCCGTTAAGCTTTGGACTATTGTAAAAGCCTTGAATCTTAGTAGGAAGGAAATCCTTGTTATAACTAATACGCAACTTGAGTAAAGTCTTGTCCTGAAACTGCGAAATAATACTGTTGGAAGTTTCTTGATCCTTAAGATCAGACCAAACCCGATTCAACCGGATATCCTGTCTATAGTGGTCGGCTTTAATGCGAGCCTTATCCACAGGGAGCTTTTGAGTCGCCCCTAAGAGGTAGGACAACTCCCCTTGGAAATAATCCTCGATCGTCAAATCACCAAGACTAGACCCATACAAGATACCATCCTTAATGGCAATGTTTGATCCAAAGAGTTTTTGATTAGCCACATCAAAGGACATTCCCTCATCCTGTCCATAAAGTTTGATGGCGTAGGCATCTCTGACCCGATAGAAATTTTTAGATACGAGAGCCTTATCAAGGGTTTCCGTTTGCTTGGCTTCTTCCTTGACCTTGGAACTTGTAGGTTTCTTGGTAAAAGCTGTCAAAACCATCAAGCACAAAAGTAGAGCGAATATGATCCAGATAGGCATTGTAGACCTGAAGGCGGTCTTCAGCTTTAACGTGTCTCCATGTTTCAAGATCTTTCAAGCCTCCTTTTTTAACAATATCGGCATAGTTTCCACCGTTTAGCACATTCCTCGGATTTTTCCACTTCTTAACCATTTTCCGTCTGATGGCATTATCAGCAGGATGATGAACATCCAGATAAGTGTGGCTGTTATTGAGGTAAGCCGGTAAATCGGCATTGAGTCCCTTAGACAGACCATAGTTAGCCGAGTCTGTATCGGCAATATCAGCCCCATCCTCTATCTTATAATGCTTAGGATTAGAGTCGATGCTACCATCTTTCTTTTTCTTGTAAACATTCCATTCGGATACAAATTTTCCTGTATCCATATTGACAATGAATTCAATAAAACGGGCATTACTAACACCGTAGGGCCCCATAATGCTGGTCTGAGGCAACTGAATTTTCATATTATGCGGATAGGTGAAATCACCTAAAGTTCGATTATGGAAGGAAGCACCTGTGGTGTAATCCAGATTAATCTTCTTGTCCTTGCTATAGGCCAAAAGCTTATCCAAATCCGTCTTGCCCTTGTAGTTGGTTCTAATATAGTCCATAGACTGTTTGTCAATCCAAGATCTGAATAGATGGAGCTTGATGCCTAACTCATCCACACCCAAGCCCTGATCCGTCTGATAGGTTTCCATGATAGCTTCCCGGAAGTAGCTATAAAACGGACTGGTTGGCTCAAGTTGTTTGGAAAATTTATAACCCGACTTCCCAAGTTGGAGAAACTGGTACTTATCCACATAAACCTGCATATGGTTCATAACCAAATTAAGCTTGTCATGGTTAGGTAACTGGGAAGCTTGGAAAAAGGCTGCATAAGTATCAGAACCAACTTCCTTACTTTCTTGATCAATGTCATTCAAGGTGTTGTCAAAGTGGTCCAGAGAAGTCTTTTTCATTTTACTTCTTACCTGAGCCACATAGGCCGGCTTAATCGCCTGATCCCAGTGGTCACGGGCTATAATCGCATCGGCTTTTTGCGAAATCACAGCCAAGCGTTTCTGATAGGCCTCATCTGTCAAGGCTAGCTTCAGAGCATCCGACGGCGTCGCTTGAACTACTGACAAATCACCATAAGCATCCGACTTTAGGACAAGATTGACCTGTTTATCATAGGAATGATTGATATGGAGGGCTAGACGAATCTTTCCATCCTCCTTATGCACCGACATCGGATCAATTTGATAAGATTGGATGACCCCAGCCTGACTCAGAGCCAGTCTGTCTAAATTTTCCAAAGAAGCCTGATAAATGTAGGAAATTTCTGGGTCCTTGACCCTCTTGACCAGATATTGGTTTCGACGACGGTCGAAAACCACAAGACCAAGTATAAGGATTACAGCCAAGGCACTTGCCAAATACTGTAAAATTGCTTTCTTCATAGTACTTCCATTATATCATAGGACAGCAAATTATACTGAAAACGGTTGACAATCCTGAAAATAGATGAAAAGCAGGTCGTATCTAACCTGCTTCCCTGCCTTATAAATCACTCAAGTGACGATGTTTAATCTTAAAGTCAAAATAAGCATTTTCCTGAAGTTTTTGGAAAATCTCTCTGTAAGCTTCTTCATCAAAGTGATCTCCACGATAGAGAATCTCAAAACTCAAGCCCTCATATTCCAGAAAGGCATTTGACGTCTTAAAACCATTACGCTTGTAGAAATCCCAACGAGCCGCACGTTGCTCTGGATTATCATTAGGCTCATCCAAACGCTCCACCTCTAAAACCATGGATCGTGTTGGCCCATAAAACTCCACTAATTTATCAATGATTTCACTACCATAGCCATGACTCCTCATTTGAGGAACAATAGCAAAAAAGCTAACATAAAAAACCTTAGCATTATAGAGAACTGAGGCAAAGCCAATAAAATCATCTTCGTCATAAAAGGCAAAGAAATGATAATCCTCACGACCATCCAGTTGTAAGAACTCACTCAAAGGAATACGTTCTTCCTCTGGAAAGGCCTCATTATTCAAACGCTCCACCCTATCTAAATCTGGAAACTCCTTGGTAATTAATTGGCTACGTAAAGCCATAACATTTCCCCCTTTTCTGATGCATCTATCTATAGGCCATTATATCATCTTAGCGAACAGTTGCAAACTTTAAAGAAGGATGACTAAAAGATTCCGAAGACTTCAGAAACAACTAGCATCGAAAAATGTTGCGTCTACACTACAAAAAAGATAAAATTGATGTATAAACGCAACAAAAGGAGGGATAGTATGTCAAATAAAGAAAGAATGCTGCACCATCTTGCACATCATAATGGCATCATTACTTATAAAGACTGTAAAACTCTTGGCATACCCACTGTCTATCTAACTAGGTTAGAACAGGAAGGAACTATTTTTCGAGTTGAAAAAGGAATTTATCTAGATGCTAACGGGGACTATGACGACTATTACTTTTTTCAATATAGATTTTCAAAGGCTATCTACTCTTACACATCTGCATTATATCTATTAGGCGTTACTGACGAGATTCCTCAATATTTTGAGGTAACTGTACCTAGAGGTTATCGCTTTAACACCCCTCCTTCCAATCTCCTAATCCATACGACAACTAAGAATTTTATCGAGATTGGGGTCACACGCATTAAAACTCCAATGGGAAACTACGTTCAGGCTTATGACCTAGAGCGAACTATTTGCGATTTAATTATTAACCGAAATCACATTGATACAGAACTTTTTGTGAAAACACTTCAGAGTTTTGCTAAAAATCCGAATAAGAATATAGGTAAACTTTATGACTATGCTACTAAAATGCAGGCCATAAAAGATATCAAGCAAACTCTGGAGGTTCTTATGTGAACAAAACAACATTAACCCTACTCTGCCACAAAATCTCTAAGCAAACTGGCTTAACCTTTAACTCCGTGATGACCTATTATTTTCTTGAAATGATCTTAAAAAAGTTAAGCCAGAGTTCATACTCAAGAAACTATATCTTTAAAGGAGGCTTTCTTCTCTCGAATGTCATTGGCGTTGAATCACGTAGTACTGTCGATATTGACTTTCTATTCCAGAACATCACACTATCATTTGAAAATGTTGAGAAGCAACTCAAGGATATTCTTGCGATTCCAATAGAGGGTATCAATTTTACGCTCCAATCTATAGCTTCTATTAAAGAAAGTGACCTTTACAGTGGGTACCGGGCAAGCATTCTTTGCCAGCTAGAAAACATCAAACAAATGGTTCATTTAGATATCGCAACAGGGGATATTGTAACGCCACACCCTATTCATTACGACTATAAATCTCTTTTTGAAGATGACCACTTCCCAATCATTGCTTATCTCATTGAGACCATTATTGCTGAAAAGCTACAAACGATATACTCTAGAAACTTTTTGAATAGCCGTAGCAAAGACTTTTATGACATTTATATTCTTTCAAAATTGAAGAGAGAAGAAATTGACACCTTACAGCTCCAATTAGCCATAAAAAGAACATTTGCATCTCGTGGTACCACATTTAATTACAATAAAAATATTGAACTTCTTAAATCATTTAAAAATGATGAAACCCAAAACCAACAATGGCAAAACTACGCAAGAAAATACAGTTATACTAATGGTATCTCATTTAAAGAAGTTCTTGATGAAATAATCATGTTGTTAACTCAGCTTCCTTTTAGTAGGGACTGATAAAGTCATTTGATTGGTTTTATTCACAATATATACAAAGTTATTTTTTCAGGATGAAACCTAGAAACCTACATATACTGATACTTTGTCTGCAATCAAAAACAACGACCATTTCTAGCCGTTGTTTTTTTGATGTATTAGCTTTCGCTTATTTTTTCAATTCCCAAATTTCTTTAGCGTATTCTGTGATAGTATCATCAGAAGTAAACTTATGAGATTTAGCAATATTAGCCAAGCTCATGCGTGCCCACTTGTCATGGTCACGATAAAGGGCATCAATTTTCTCTTGTGCTTCTACATAAGCTGCAAAGTCTTCCAAGAGGAAGTACTCATCGTTATGTGTGATAAGTGCTTCATAGATTTCAGTACCTTCTGACTGAGCATTTGGAATAGTACCATTGACAAAAGTATCAACAACACGACGAATGACAGGATTATTTTCATAAACTGCACGAGAATAGTAATCGTGACGAGCATAGTGTTCGTAAACTTCGTCTTTGTTCATACCGAAGATGACAACATTTTCATCGCCAACTTCGTCTTTGATCTCAATGTTGGCACCGTCAAGTGTTGCCAAAGTAATGGCACCGGTCATCATGAATTTCATGTTTGATGTACCAGATGCTTCTTTAGAAGCTAATGAGATTTGTTCAGAGACATCAGCTGCTGGGATAATAATTTCAGCCAAGCTTACACGGTAGTTTTCAAGGAAAACAACCTTAAGTTTGCCTTGGAGGCTTTCATCATTATTGACAAGGTTAGCCACTTCATTGATAAGTTTGATAACTGATTTAGCGAAGTGATATCCAGGAGCAGCTTTAGCACCAAAGATGAAGACACGTGGTACCATGTCTTTATCTGGATTATCTTTAAGATCCCAGTAAAGTTTGATAATGTGAAGGAGATTAAGCAATTGACGTTTGTAAGCGTGAAGACGTTTAACTTGAACGTCGAAGATAGCATCTGTAGATACTTCAATGCCTGTACTTTCCTTGATGTAGTCTGCCAAACGTTGTTTAGCTGCTGTCTTAACTTGATAGAATTGGTTCAAGACTGCTTTATCATCCAAGTAAGTTGTCAGATTTTCAAGCTCATGGATGTCTTTACGCCAACCGTTACCAATCACATCATCAATCGCTGCAGAAAGTTCTGGTGCTGCAATTTGTGTCCAACGACGTTGAACAATACCATTAGTCTTGTTATTGAATTTTTCAGGATAAATAGTATAGAAATCGTGGAGAGTATCTTCTTTAAGAAGCTCTGTGTGAAGTTTAGCAACCCCGTTGACTGAGTGACCACCAATGATTGAAAGGTTAGCCATGTGCACTTGGTTGTCTTTCACAATACGTGTGCGTTCGATAACATCCGCAGCAACACCACGTCCAGCCATTTCAGCCACATAACGGTTGTCGATTTCCAAAATAATTTGGTAAACACGTGGAAGAACACGTTTGAAGAGTTCTTGATCCCATTTTTCAAGGGCTTCTTGAAGAATAGTGTGGTTAGTGTAACTCATGGTCTTAACAGTGGCATTCCAAGCATCAATCCATGAAAGTCCGTATTCGTCAAGAAGGAGACGCATAAATTCAGCTGGCGCAACCGCTGGGTGAGTATCATTGATATGGACAGAGACTTTTTTATGGATATCTTTCAATGGCAAGCCCATCTTGAGATAAGATTTAATGATTGTTTGAAGACCTGCACTTGTCATGAAGTACTCTTGAACCAAACGCAATTCTTTTCCTTCGACAGTTGAATCATCTGGATAAAGAATAGCTGTGATATTTTTCACACGACGGCGATCTTCCAATGTTCTGTAGTCCAATTCGTATTCTTCAGGAATTTCAACATCCCAAAGACGAAGGTTGTTAATGACGTCGTTTTGGAAACCAATTTGTGGCACATCGTAAGGAACCGCACGAAGAACTTGAGCGTTCTTATAAGTTGGAACAATACGGCCTTCTTCGTTAGCTTCAAGGTAAACATCACCATAAAGTTTAACATTTACAATATCATGGTCTTTACGAGTTTCCCAAACATTTCCTGTTGAACCAAACCAACCATCTGGCAGTTCCACTTGGTAACCATCAACGATACGTTGTTTAAAGAGTCCATAACGGTAACGAAGACCATTACCGAAACCTGGGTAACCAGTAGTCGCAAGTGAATCCATGAAGGCAGCTGCCAAACGACCAAGACCACCATTACCAAGAGCCATGTCATGCTCTGCTTCTACAACTTCACGGAAGTCAATGTCAAGTTCCGCAAAACCTTCTTTAACAACATCAAGAATACCAAGGTTAAGAAGGTTAGTTTCCAACATACGACCTGGAAGAAACTCAATTGAAAAGTAGTAAGCAATCTTTTCTTGTTTTTCTGAAAGTTCATGATTACGTGCAATCCATGTGTTCGTGTAATACTTACGAATCAAACCAGCCAAGGCTGTAAAAATTTCAGTAGGTGTTGCTTTGGCAACCTTGATAAGTTGTTCTTGGTGGAGTGTATCTTTAAAGTCACGAATAAATTGTTCTGGAGTTAAATTTTCAAGTTGCATAGAAATCCTTTCTTAATTGCCATTATCTCAAATGCAATTTAAAGCAGTAAATCACAAGACATCCCCTAAATAGGACATCCTATTTCGAGAGTTACCATAATTAATGGCACAGACGAAAGGGGAAATCTTTTTCTGATAAAACACCAATCATAGACGGCAGAGAGGACTAAGATCACATTGCCCCTTTTAAAGGCGTTATTAGATAAGACCTATCATCCCAATCACAAAGTAATATGAGGAGAATGTCATCACTTATTTTTGGAGAATATCTCTTCGTATTCTAGTATGTTCAAGCAGACTACAGACTAGTTATGTAGATTATACCATAACAGAGCAAATCCTTGTAGGTCAAAAAATGAACTTTGTGAAGAAGCTCTAGAACTTCATTCGCCTTTACAAGACATTCCCTGTCATGGTTAAAATGTGAGTAATCTTTCTCATGACACGAAATAACTTTTCTCAAATTGAGAAAAGTTATCATCGTTTTAAACTAATTGCTTATATAAATCAACATATGCCAAGCTTGCAGTATCCCATGAGAAGTCACGAGTCATTGCATTATCTTGCAATTTTCTCCAAGCCTTAGGATCATCTTCATAAAGATCAAGCGCTTTTTCAAGGGTTTGTACCATCCAGTAACCAGAGAAGTTACCAAATGAGAAACCTGTACCCTCACCAGTGACAGCGTTGTATGGTTCAACCGTATCACGCAAGCCACCGACTTCGCTAACTACTGGCAAAGTACCATAACGCATAGACATCATTTGAGAAAGTCCACATGGTTCAAAAGCAGAAGGCATTAGGAAAATATCACAGCCTGCATAAATTTGTTGTGCCAATTCAAGGTTAAATGTGATATTGGCTGACATTTTTTGAGGATAGGCTTGTCCAAACCAAGAGAAAGAATGTTCATAATCGCCATAACCTGTTCCCAAAAGAACAACCTGAACATCATGTTGCAAAATGTTGTGCAATTCATTAACAACCAAGTCAAATCCTTTTTGGTCAGTCAAACGTGAAACCATACCAATCAAAGGTACATCTTTGCGTACCGGCAATCCAACACGTTCTTGGAGTGCAGCTTTATCTTTGGCCTTACCAGACAAATCTTTAACGGAAAAATGATAAGGAATATGAGTATCTGTTTCTGGGTCAAGGAGGTCTGTATCGATACCATTAACAATACCAGATAACTTACCTGATTCCATACGCATAATTTGGTCTAGGCCTTTACCAAATTCAGGTGTTTTAATTTCTTCTGCATATGATGGTGAAACAGTTGTTACACGATCGGCATAAAGCACAGCAGCTTTCATCCAGTTGAGACAGTTGTTCCAACGAAGTGTTCCATCTTCATAACGTTCATAGCCCACGCCGAAAAGATCGCCCAACATGCCACTATCAAATTGACCTTGGAATTCAATATTATGAATAGTAAAGACAGTCTTGATGTCTTTGTATGCCTTAATCCAGTGATATTTTTCCTTAAGCAAGAAAGGAATCATCCCTGTGTGGTAATCATGCACATGAAGAACATCTGGAACGAAGTCAATTTTTTCCATCATCTCCAAGGCAGCCAATTGGAAATAAGCAAAACGTTCGCCGTCATCCCATTCACCATAAACTGCTCCACGATTGAAGTATTGTTCGTTATCTACAAAGTAGAAGTCAACGCCTTCATGGGTTGTTTTCTTCATGCCAACATATTGCCAACGCCATCCCAATTTCGTGTAGAAGTAGCCCAAATCTTCCATTTGATCACCAAATTTTGCGGCAATCATATTGTAGTAAGGAAGAATAACGGCAACTTCATTTCCATCTTTAACTAATGATTTAGGAAGAGCACCGATTACATCACCAAGACCACCTGTTTTAGCAAAAGGTGCACCTTCAGCTGCTACAAATAAAACTTTCATCGTACAATATCCTCTGTTACAACGCTTCCTTTTGTAATAACAACAGGGTTGTTTTCAGTTCCTCGAATGGTTACACCATCAGCAACTGTTACGCCTTTATCAATGATAGCGTAATTAACGGTTGCATTTTTACCAATTTCAACACGAGGGAAAACAACTGAGTGCGTCACACTAGAACCTTCTTGCAAGCCTACATTACGAGACACTACTGAATCTTCAACATGACCACGTACAATAGAACCAGATGCAAACTGAGAACGTTTAACATCAGAACTATTTGAGTAGTAAGTTGGCTCTTCGTTTTTCACTTTTGTATACACTTTTTGATTTGGAGCAAAGAGTGAATAGAATTTTTGAGTATCCAACATATCCAAGTTAGCGTCAAAGTAAGATTTTACAGAATGGATATTTGAAAGATAGCCAGTGTATTCATAGGCGAATCCACCCTCAGCAGCTGCCAAATCACGAAGAACATAGCGTAGTTTACGAGGTTCTTCTTTAGCAGCTTCTTCTTCCAATTTTTCAATCAGGTAAGGAGTGTCAACTACAAAGATATCTGTTGACATGTTATAAATTTCTTTACCATTGTCTTGGAAGAGTTCATGCGAAATAATCTTATCAGTTTCATCGATTTCAAACACACTGTTAACTGATGAAATCTGTTCTTTTGGTAATTTCTTATAAACTACTGTAATTTTTTGGTCTGTAGTATTATGAAGGTGGAAAACTTGATTAAGGTCAATGTTAACCAATACATCACTGTTAAGTGCTACAGTCTGATCTGATCCTGAACGTTTCAAATAAGTCAAAATTTGACGGTAGTATTCCTCATCAACAGTTGAGCTTTCAACAGGAGTATTGTAAATACCAAGGTAGTAGTGACTCAAGAGAGTAGACAAGCCCCACTCACGACCAGAACGAATGTGGTCAAAAACTGAGCTAATGTTTTCGTTTTGGAAGATACCAAAGACGCTACGAATACCAGCATTAGCCAAATTAGAGAGAGGGAAGTCGATGAGGCGATATTTTCCACCAAATGGTAGGCTGGCAATAGGACGGTGTTCCGTCAAACCATCCATGTCATGATACCCTACGGTATTTCCTAGAATTGCTGAATATTTATCAATCTTCATCTTTTGGTATCCCCACTACTTCATTGTATCCTACGACTTGCACTTCTTCTGTTCCGTCAATTTCAACGCCTTCAGAAATGTGTGCTCCTTCACCGATAATGGCACGTTTTATTTTTGCACCTTTAGCAATGACTGCACCACTCATGATTACTGAATCTTCAACCACAGCACCTTCACGAATTTGAGCATTGGTTGAAAGGACAGAATGTTTAACTGTTCCATCAACTAATGAACCGTCGACTACAAGGGAATCCTCAACATGGGCATGTTCACCAAAGAAGTTTGGTGGAGCAATCATGTTACGTGAGTAAATCTTCCATTGGCGGTTACGGCTATCCAAAGCATTTTCTGGTGAAATGTATTCCATATTTGCTTCCCAAAGGGATTCGATAGTACCGACATCTTTCCAATAACCTGAAAATTCATAAGCATAAACGCTTTCACCAGTTTCCAAGTAAGCAGGAATAACATGTTTACCAAAGTCTGACATTTCAATGCCACCTTTTTCTGCTGATACCAACATGTTGCGTAGACGTTTCCAGTCAAAGATGTAAATACCCATTGATGCTTTCGTAGATTTTGGATGTTCTGGTTTTTCTTCAAATTCTACAATGCGATTATTTACATCAGTATTCATGATACCAAAGCGACTTGCTTCTTTAAGTGGTACATCTAATACAGCTACCGTAAGACTAGCATTATGATCCTTATGTGATTCTAGCATTTCATCATAGTCCATTTTGTAGATATGGTCACCAGACAAGATAAGGACATACTCAGGATTGATAGTGTCGATATAATCAATGTTTTGGTAGATGGCATGGCTAGTTCCTTCGAACCAACGGTTTCCTTCACTTGCAGAATATGGTTGAAGAATTGAAACACCAGAATTTACACCATCCAAGCCCCAACTTGAACCATTACCAATATGGCTGTTCAAAGCCAATGGTTGGTACTGAGTAATAACACCAACATTGTTAATGCCAGAGTTGGCACAGTTAGACAAACCGAAGTCAATGATACGGTAGCGACCACCAAATTGTACCGCAGGTTTGGCAATGCTTTGGGTCAATTTCCCAAGACGAGTTCCTTGCCCACCGGCAAGAATCAAAGCCAACATTTCATTTTTCATGTAAATTCCTCCAATTAGTTTTAGCCTCTAATCGTTTGAAGAGAAAGACGGCGATGGATAAAACTCCTTATTAACGTTTTTCTTTCACGAAGTTGAGTATGACAAATTATAAATATAAAGCTATTGTTACGTTCCACGATAATAGCAAAACTAAATCGTTACTAAAAATGTTATTTTAGACGACGTTTCACACGCCAGATACTTGCACCAAGTGCAGGCAAAGTGAAGGTAAGGGTATTTTCATAATCCTTCCACTTAGATTTTTTCGTCTTCGTATTAGGATTTCCTTCTTTCCAAACACCACCAAATTCTTCCATTTCAGTGTTAAGAACTTCTTGGTAGATACCCGCTACTGGTAATCCAATGGTGAAGTTTCTACGCTCTACTGGTGCCAAGTTGAAGACACATACCAAGAACTCACCCTTTTCGCTCCAACGAATGAATGACAGAACACTTTCAGCACGGTTATCAGCATCAATGATTTCCAAACCGCTGTACGAATCATCTATCTGCCACAATGCTCGATGGTCTTTATAGAAACCATTAGCAAAGCTAGTAAATTCTTGCATTTGTTGGTTCAATTTATCTTCAAGGTTCACCCATTCCAATTGGTAGTCATACTTCCATTCTAGGAATTGGCCAAATTCAGAACCCATGAACAACAACTTTTTACCTGGGTGGCAAAGCTGATAAGTATAGAGATTACGTAGGCCGGCAAATTGATTGTAGCGATCGCCCCACATCTTATGCATCATGCTCTTTTTACCGTGTACTACTTCGTCATGTGAGAATGGTAAGACATAATGCTCATTGAAACAGTACATGAAGCTGAAGGTCATAAGATTGAAATCATACTGACGATAAACTGGATCTTCTTCGTAGAACTTAAGAATATCATTCATCCAACCCATGTTCCATTTGAAGTCGAAGCCTAGACCACCTTCTTCAATAGGCTGAGTAATTGGTGTTGCTGCCGTTGATTCTTCAGCAATCATCATAACACCTGGATGACGTTCTTTAACGACTCGGTTTAATTTTTGTAGGAAGCCATAGCCTTCTAAGTTTCGATTTCCACCTTCCCTATTTGGTAGCCATGGACCTTCATCGTAGTCCAAATAGAGCATATTAGATACAGCATCTACACGGATACCATCGATATGATAATTTTCAATCCAATAAAGTGCACTTGAGATAAGGAAAGACTGTACTTGATTTTTTCCTAAATCAAAATTCAAGGCTCCCCAACGATAATTGTGGGCACGGTCATGATCTTGATACTCAAATGTTGGCGTTCCATCAAAGTATGCCAAGGCATCATCGTTTTGAGTGAAATGCCCTGGAACCCAGTCTACCAGAACACCAATGTTATTTTGGTGACAAGCTTCAACGAAATCTTGGAATTCTTCTGGTGTACCGTAGGTGTGTTCAAAAGCGAAATACCCCATCAGTTGATAACCCCAACTCATCCCTAGAGGGTGAGCCATCAAAGGAAGAAACTCAACATGTGTGTATTTCATCTCAACCAAGTATGGAATCAACTCTTCTTTGAGTTCTTTAAAGGTGTATGGTTGACCGTCTTCTTTTAACTTCCAAGAAGAGGCGTGAACTTCATAAATATTAACGGGACGTTTTTGAAAACCTAAACGCTTACGACGGCCCATCCAAAGGCCATCTTTCCATTTTTTGTCAACTTTTTTACGAATCACAGCTCCTGTTCCTGGTCTAGGTTCCAAGTAAGTGGCAAAAGGATCCATTTTTTCGACCACTTGACCACCCTTGCGCTTAACCAAAAACTTATAAAGCTGACCTTCTTCTGGGAGGTCTGACGTTACCTCCCAAACACCAATATGATTTTTAACCATGTCTAAGGGTTCGTCAAACCATCCTGTAAAGTCACCAATCACCTGAACATTTTCAGCATGGGGTGCCCAGACACGGAAAACATAGCCCTCTTCACTACCATCTATCTCATGTGAACCTAGATAATTTTGTAAATGGAAATTCTCACCTATTCCAAATGTATACATAGCTTCATCATGTTTCATATCATCTCTCCTTCCTGAAAATTGATAATTCTACTACACTAAAACTTTTCTAGATAATGCGTGAGCTATCAAAGCCTCTATGTAAGCGTTTACTAAATTATATCATATTTTCTATGCCCTGTCAGAAAATATCTAAACTTTTTTTCACATTGTTAAAAACAAATGCTTTATTTAGATGACCAGAAACATGTAATTCCACAATACCTGAGTCATACTCCGCTTTAAATACAAAAAGATTATCATAAATTTCTGCGAAACTATGGTATGAAAATTCAGGACTTGTTTTTTTTCTTTCAATCAACTTAGCAACCTTGGAAATCAAAGTTTTTTTAAGCGTAACTTGGTTCCAGTCCACCTGATTAACTTCATCTGGCGCATTATAGCTATTCATAGCACGTTGTTCATCCTCATTGGTAATGGCACCATCAGGTCCAGTTCCCACCATCTTAGTCCGTTGAAACTCCTGACCAAGTTGCATGAAGCACATTCCCTGCATGCTCAGATTTAAAGCATTAGCTAAGTAAATACGATTTTCAATATCTTCTTCAGAATCTTCAGGATGTAAGTGATTCATGAGATCGTTAAGATTATAATTATCATGAGCCTCAATATAATTTAATACTTGTCCTGGCATCAAGTAATTGACAAAGCCACGACTTCCCAAGAGACTCTTAGCAATTTTATCTTCTGTTGGAGCACCTGAAACAAAACCTTTACTGATATGGCCATATACTTCTGCCCCTTTAACGGCATCACGTGAATTGTCATTAAAGAAACCTATACGAGGAAGGAGGGCTGCATTATCCTTCTTAGCCTTTTGTTCACTGGCTAAACCTATTCCCATATCCCATCCTTCACCATAGAGTAAAATACGGGAATCAATAGCATCCATGGCTGAGCGGACAGCATTCATTGTTTCAACATCATGCAATCCCATTAGGTCAAAACGAAAACCATCAACACCAAATTCTTCAACCCAGTAAGTCAAGGAATCAATCATATACTTACGAAACATTTCCTTGTCACTCGCTGTTTCATTTCCACAACCAGAACCATCTTGAAACGAACCATTGTCATGCATACGGTAATAATAAGCTGGTACAGACAATTGGAAGGGTGAACTGTAAGAAGAATAGGTGTGATTATAAACAACGTCCATAATAACTCCAATACCTGCCTTATGATAGGCCTGAATCATATTCTTCAGTTCTAAGATAGGGGCTAAAGGATTCTTTTGGTCAGCGGCAAACTGGCGATCGGGAACATTATAGTTTTCAGGATCGTATCCCCAGTTGTATAGAATATTGCCCTTTTCGTCATAGGTCTTATGGTGGTCAAAAACAGGTTGCAATTGTATGTAATTGTATCCCATCCCCTTGATGTAATCAAATCCAGTCACATCACCATGAGCATTCTTTGTTCCCTCTTGACAAGCACCGAGGTAGGTTCCTCTGTATTTTTCTTTGACCCCTGAAGTCTTTGACTTAGAGAAGTCACGGATATGCATTTCACAAATGACTGCAGAACAAGGATTTTTTGTTCGCCAGTGGGCATTGGCTTTTGTGACTTTTTGATAGCCCCTTGGAATCATTCGTTCTGGATTGACGACCAGACTCTTTTTGTTATCTAAGCTAAGTGCCAGGCTGTAAGGATCTCGTGTGTCTTGGTAGAATCTTTCTTCATGATACACACGATATTGGTAAGCCACTCCATCTAAGTTTTGTTTGATTTTAGCTGTCCACACACCCTGATTATTTAACTGATGGTGATCCTTGTTGATACTTGTCCCTCTTTTCATTTTAATGATGCGAGGACGTTTTCCATCTTTTCTATAGATGAGGACCTGAACACGATGCGCCAAAGGTGCCCACAAACGGAATTCTGTTTCTTTGGCATGGTATTTGTGACCTAACCAGCCTTGAAAGCCCCATTTTTGGTCGAATTCTTTCTTACGAATGGCCATGTCAAAGGCATGGTGATCACGTTCAGTAAAGCAACTGCTAGTTAAAGCAGCTGGCTTTGAATAGTAAACTTCAGAATCTCCCTCTACCAACCAAATCTCATTGGGAGCATCCCCCAAAAAACGACGAATATGATAATCATGTGTTTGACTAGACCAGTTCCCGCTTTTTACTAACAAATTTACAGAATCAATAAAACGGGATGCTGGAAATGATACTTCTCCAATTAAGCCAAAGTCATCTTGGCCTGAAAAAAACGCATCCTTTCCCCAGTAGCCATCTAGCCACCTCCACATGCTATATTTTGAATATTCACCGTTCATACTGTGAAAATGAACGATTACCCTGTTGTCCATTTTTTCTCCTTTTCTATCTAAGTAATACATACACTCATTATAACACAAAATAAAGGTGAATTTGAAAGCGTTTTTTTCTAAAGTAAGAACTATTCTCCCTACCAATAAAAAAAGGATATGAGAAATCCACTAAACGCAGTTATTTCTCATATCCTTTAGTCATTTTAGAATATTATAGGCTACAGGCCACTTTAAATCATTATTCTTGAGTCATCAAAACCTTACGAGGTTTGGTACCTTCGGCTGGTCCGATAACACCTGCTTCTTCCAATTCTTCCATCAAACGAGTGGCACGGTTGAAACCAACTGATAGACGACGTTGAATCATGGATGCACTTGCTTTTTGCGTTTCCAATACCAGAGCCTTGGCTTCCTCAAAAAGCGGATCGCCTTCTGAACCCCCACCATTAGAAGATGAAGCTCCTCCAAAATCATTTTCAGAAACATCACCAGGGTCGAAGCTCTCATCGTAGTCAGCTGAGGCTTGTTCCTTGATAAAGGTCACAATGCGTTCCACATCATCATCAGAAATGAAAGAGCCTTGCAAACGAACGGGATGGTTTTCATCAATAGGTTTGAAAAGCATGTCCCCACGTCCGAGTAATTTTTCAGCTCCATTTTCATCCAAAATGGTACGACTATCTGTTCCAGAAGACACGGCAAAGGCCACACGAGAAGGTACATTGGCCTTAATTAAGCCAGAGATAACATCAACTGATGGCCGTTGGGTGGCAAGAATCATGTGGATACCTGCTGCACGCGCCTTTTGTCCCAGACGGATGATAGCATCTTCCACTTCCTTGCTGGCCACCATCATCAAGTCAGCTAACTCATCGACAATAACCACAATCAAAGGCAAAGGAATCTGTTTCTCTTGCGATTGGGCATTCCAGTCTTCAACTTTGGCATTGTAGCCAGCAATGTTACGTACACCAAATTTACTAAAGAGTTCGTAACGATTTTCCATCTCATCCACCACTTTTTGAAGGGCCTTAGCCGCCTTACGTGGGTTGGTCACCACAGGGATGAGAAGATGTGGAATATCGTTGTAAACAGAGAGCTCAACCATCTTAGGATCAACCATAAGTAACTTAACCTGATCTGGGCGAGCCTTCATCAGAATACTTGAGATGATTCCGTTAACCGCAACTGATTTACCAGAACCTGTTGACCCAGCCACTAACAAGTGAGGCATGCGAGCTAAATCAAAGCTACGAGCCGAACCGTCAACCGCCTTACCAAGAGGAACTTCCAAGAGTTTATTAGGATCTGTCTTAGCCTGCTCCCAAAGTTCACGGAAAGACACCGTCGCAATCTCAGAGTTAGGAACTTCGATACCAACCAAAGATTTTCCAGGAATAGGCGCCTCAATACGGACATCTTTTGCGGCAAGAGCCAAAGCCAAGTCATCCGCTAGATTGGATATACGATTGACCCGAACCCCAACAGCAGGTTTGACCTCGTACTTGGTCACAGATGGCCCAATTTCGGCCCGCTCAACCTTGACATCAATGTTGAAACTCTTAAAGGTATCCTCAAGGATACGTATGTTCTTACGAACAATGTTTTTCTCTTTAGACTGACTTTTAGGTTTGTCCGGTGCAAAAAGATCGATAGTAGGGAGTTTGTACTGCAAGAGCTCCTTAGGTGTAAAATCTACCTCAACAGGAGCATCATCGCCCTCAACCACCATAGAGGGTGGAAACTCTTCGGTTGGCAAATCCTCTGGATAAGGAGGAAAGTTTGCTTGAAAATCCTCATAATCCTCTGGAGGAAAATTGTCATCGTAGACCTCAGAGGCATAATCACTGATTTCTGGTTCGGGAGTATAAATCTCAGCTTCTTGCGGTAATTCCTCTGCTTCGTCCTCTAAAATTTCGCCAGTCTCTTCATCAACGGTCAAATCAGCCAGACGTTCTTCCTCTGCACGTTCTTGCGCTTCACGCTCTTTCTGGGCCTGACGCTCTGCCTTCTTCTCCTGCCGTAGAGCTGTTCGTTCCAAACGCTTTTCAGCACCTCGTTGCCATACTGCTTTAGCATAATCAATGACATCCAAAACATCCCAGGGACTCATAATAAAAGCACCCAAGAGAATGAACAAGCCACCAATCATGAAACTACCAAGATTTGAAAAGAGGAAGTAACTAGGCTTATACAAGAGAGCACCTAACAAACCTCCCCCTGTGAAGCGAGCTACCTGCACACTCACAAATTCCCCAAAAAGCAAATCCATCGTTCCAGGGAAAATATCTAGACCATCCATACGATCTAAGGTAAAGAGATAGGCATGAAACTCTATCAAGAGGCCTACAAAAGCCATCCAAAATCCCGTCACATAATTGCTATGTTTACGCAACCATTTAAACCCAAAAAGATAGACATAGATGGCAAAAATCAATGGATAAGCCAGACTGCCTACAAACACACGAAAGAAATTGTAGAGTGTTATCCCAAAGAAACCCAATCGAAAGACTGGGAAAATTAAGACAAAGGCAAAAAAGAAGGTCCATAGCATCCGCTTAATCGCCTTCTGTCTTTCTAATTCTGCTTTTGTGGGCCGCTTCTTACTGCTCTTAGAATCCGTCCCCTTTTTTGTTTTTTTCGTTCTAGCCATAGCTGTATTATACCACGTTTTTAAACATGAAAAAAGAGAGACAAGTCTCTCTTGAAATTGAAAGCAAAGTCTTCTTTTGAGCCTTTCCTTCTTTTAAAATTATTCTTCAATCAAAGATGTTGAGTGAACTGGGCGGTTCTTACCATCTGGATTAATATATTGGATAGCTTGGTTAATAGCGATAGGGGCTTCACCCATACCAACTGCAATCAAATCAATTTTACCGTCATATTCTGCTGCATCACCGATAGCGTAAACCCCTTCTTGCGACGTTTCAAACTTAGGATTGACAGCAATACTTGAGCGTTTATAATCGACATTCCAATTGCGAAGATTTTTGTTATTAGTTGAGAAACCAAAGCTGACAATCAGGGAATCTAATGGCAATTCCTCAACCTCGTCTGACTTCACTTTTTGAACCGTCAAACTTTGAGCGAGACCATTTTCGCCTTTAATTTCAAGCGGTACATAAGGCGTCATCACGTTAACTGACGATTGATGAAGTAACTCAACACTGTGCTCATGGGCACGGAAGGCATCACGGCGGTGAATCAAGGTCACACTCTCAGCAATACCATCCAAGTGATTGGCCCAGTCAACGGCTGAATCGCCACCACCAGCAATTACAACCTTCTTGCCAGCAAATTGGTCCAGACTATGCACATTATAGAACAAGTTATTGTCCGCATAATCTTCTTCATTGTCCACACCCAAAGGACGTGGAGCGAAAGCACCATTTCCACAAGCAATGACGATAGCCTTAGACAAGTGTTGACCCTTACTAGTCGTTATAGTGAAGACACCATCCGTCTTCTCAAAGGTTTGTACTTCCTCTTTCAAATGAATATCGACACGGTCTTCAAAACGCTTGAGCTGAATCAAGAGGTTCTCTGTCAATTCCGCACCTGTCGTTTGAGGAAAGGCCGGAATATCGTAGATTTTCTTCTCAGGGTAGAGAATGGCAGGCTGTCCACCAAGCTCTGACAAGCTCTCAATAATATTAACAGTCATGCCACGTAGGCCAGCATAAAAAGCTGCCCAAAGACCGACTGGTCCACCACCAATAATGGTAATATCGTAAATCTTTTCTTCTGACATTTTATTTTCCTTCTGCTTTTATCTCTTCTAAAATCTGACGTTCTTCATCTGTAAAATCATAGTTTTCCAAAAGATCTGGTCGACGCTCTAAGGTCTTACGCAAACTTTGCTCCATCCGCCAGCGTCGAATATTGACATGATGTCCTGACAAGAGAACATCAGGTACCTTCATGCCACGAAATTCAGCTGGACGCGTATACTGTGGAAACTCCAAAAGCCCTGATGAAAAACTATCATCCTTATGGCTGGCTTCCTTACCCAAAACCTCTGGAATCAAGCGGACAGTTGCATCTACAATGGTCATAGCAGCCAACTCTCCGCCTGTTAAGACAAAGTCTCCTAGTGAGATTTCGTCCGTCACTAAGGTTTTGATGCGTTCGTCATAGCCCTCATAGTGGCCACAGATAAAGACCAACTCCTCTTCTTGAGCCAATTCTTCTGCGTAGGCCTGGTCAAAGGTACGTCCTGCAGGATCTAAGAGAATGACACGAGGTTTGGTCACCTGTAGTTTATCAAAGGTATCAAAAATTGGCTGAGCACGCAGCAACATGCCTTGTCCGCCACCGTAGGGTTCATCATCCACATGACGAGCCTTCTCTGCATTCTCACGGAAGTTATGATAGTTAATTTCTAAGAGACCTTTTTCCTGGGCCTTGCCTACGATGGAGTGCTCTAAGGGAGCAAACATATCTGGAAATAGCGTCAAGATATCAATCTTCATCGTCTAACCCTTCCATGAGTTCAACCTCAATACGGCCAGCGGCAACATCAACATCGAGAACCACTGGTGGAATATAAGGCAGGAGCAAGTCTTTCTTGCCTTTGCGTTTCACTACCCAAACGTCGTTGGCCCCCGGTTGGAGAATCTCTTTAACCTGACCGATGAGGGTATCCCCTTCATAAACATCAAGACCAATGATTTCATGGTAGTAAAACTCCCCATCACCTAGATCTGTTAGATTTTCCTCAGCAACTTTGAGGCTGTACCCCTTGTACTTTTCGACATCATTGATATGATAGAGTCCCTTAAACTTAACAATATCAAAGTTCTTGTGTTTACGGTGACTGGCAACTTCAACATCCATGATGTAGTTATCTTTGTCATCAAAAAGGGCTAGGAGACTCTTCTTCTTAAAACGTTCATCCGCAAAATCCGTTACAGACAAAACACGGAGTTCCCCCTGTAATCCCTGTGTGTTTACAATCTTTCCAACGTTATAGTATGTCATTTAAATTCCTTATTTATTTTTCTCAATCAAAGTAAGCAGTGACTTAAACTCTTCCTTGCTAGAAAGGTGAAAGACTTCAGTGAATCGCTTGGGCATTCTTATTTTAAGGCAAGGCGAACCTATGTCTGTCATCATCACATGAGTCTTTTTAGTCACGTCAGATGCTTCTATTGACTTTAATTTTAGAGTAGCATGAATGGTCTTGTTTTGGCCAATTAGCTCCTCTATTCTATCAAAAAGGATACAAAAAAACCAGCTTTCTCTAGCTGGTACTAATAGTCCGTACGGGATTCGAACCCGTGTTACCGCCGTGAAAAGGCGGTGTCTTAACCCCTTGACCAACGGACCATAGTTTATCTTTTTACCCTCAGATAAAACTGGGGTAGCTGGATTCGAACCAACGCATGAGGGAGTCAAAGTCCCTTGCCTTACCGCTTGGCTATACCCCAAAAGACTCTTACTATTTTACAGAAAGATAGGATGACTGTCAACACTTTTTAACATTTTTTCAAAAAAAGCAATCGGTTAACCGATTGCTTTGAATTAGGAGATTTCATCATCTAAGAGCACTTAGATGGATGATACGAGGTTGAGTGACCTCATATGAAAAAAGAAAAGTTTTAGGATAGTTCTATTGTATGTCTTGCTAGACATAAAGTCAATATATTTGACTGACAAAATCAGAAAAAATTTTCTTTAAGCAAATACTCTTGGTCTTTTTTTACAGTCGAGTTGACATGAGCCACCTTAATCATCGTTTTGTGAAACTAGATGATGTCTAAAAGCATAGACTACCGCTTGAGTACGATCATCTACGTTGAGTTTACCCAGGATATTCGAAACGTGCGTTTTGACAGTCTTCAACGAAATAAAGAGTTCATTAGCAATGGTTTGATTGTCATAGCCTTTAGCCAAAAGTGCCAGGATATCACGTTCACGTGCTGTCAAGTCATCATGTAAATCCGGATGACTATCGTGGTACTTAATCTTATTGTCTACCTCAGTCTCGATAGCTTCCTCACCACGGTAAACCTTACGGATACTATTGAGAATTTCTGCCGCACTGCTAGTTTTGAGCATGTAACCTTTAGCACCTGCTTCAATAACCGGATAAATTTTTTCATTGTCCAAATAACTGGTCAAAACCAAAATTTTAGCTTCAGGCCATTCTTTGAGCAATTCTAAAGTTGCTTGTACGCCATCTAACTCAGGCATAACAAGATCCATTACAACCACATCTGGACGTAATTCCAAAGCCAGGTCGACACCTTCACGGCCATTACCTGCCTCTCCAACCACTTCTACGTCTCCTTGAAGATTCAAGAAGCTCTTGAGGCCCAAGCGGACCATTTCATGGTCATCGACCAAAATCACACTTATTTTATTCGACATTGTTTTCTCCTCTCAATATTGGCACACGAACATCAATGGAGGTTCCTTTACCTTTTGCAGATAGGAACTGTACGGTTCCAGCCATTTCATCGACACGTTCTTGGATATTTTTCAGTCCGTAACTCATTTCGTCAGTCGAGGCATTCAAATCATAACCAACACCATTATCCAGCATTTTCAACTGAATCTCCTGACTATTTTGGTAGAGATAAACCTCTATTTGACTAGCCTTGGCGTGTTTTAGGGTATTAGAGATAAACTCTTGGGCAATCCTAAAGAGATTATTTTCAATCCGCTTAGGCACTTTCTTAACCATATCCTTGTAAATCACACGAATATTGGATTTATCGGTTAGCTCCTTAAGAATCATCTGCAAACCTTCTTGCAAGGTCTTGTTTTCAAGCTCAGTCGGGCGAAGATGCAAGAGTAAAACACGCATGTCATTCTGAGCGTCAGTAAGCATGGCCTCCACCGCCTGTATCTGATTATGGAGGTCCTCCTTAGTCAGCTGATCCACCATTTGAGAGACCCCAGACAGAATCATACTAGCCGCAAAGAGTTCCTGACTCACCGTATCATGAAGATCACGAGCAATACGACCTCGCTCCTTCTTGATAATATCACGGCTTTGAAGGGCCTGAGCATTCTCAGTCTTTTGCAGGTCTTCAGTCAATTTGCGCATCTTATGAGACAGACGCATCATGTTCTTGTCTAACTCAATATCTCCCTGGCGCTTAACAGATTGGTTATTGATAATCCGACGCAAATCCTGATTGACCGAACGCATACTATTATCATTAGCAATAGCCCACAGGATATAGAGCAGAATGAGCAAACTCAGAACCACAAAGAACATGTTAAAAAGAAAGTGAAACGCTTGGGAAAGACTACCAAAAACCAATGAAAAATTGAGATTGAAACTGTCCATCACAACCAAGGTGACACCGACCAGGACAACAACCGAGTAAATAAGGATTAAAAATAGGTACTGTTTCTTCATTTGCGACGTACCTCCACTGGCCCGGCTCCCACATTGAGAATCAATTTGACTGTTCTATAGGCATGCTCATACTCCGCACCTTGCAAGGTCAAACTTTCATAGCGAAGGTCATATTCATCTTCATTGAAGAAGGTAACAGAACTATAAATAGCAGATATGTTAAGTTTAACGGAGACATCAATGGGCACCAAGACCGTCGTTGGCCCATAAAGTTTCTGAAGAATCACAACATTGTCTCTACCTGAAACAATAACCTGAGTCAAATCAATCACATCTGTCCCAAAGAAACGGATAATATTGATGTCATCAAAGTCATAGCGATCACTCACTGGCTCCATACGTGTCCCAATCCACTGATTTCGCACAGCCCGGGGATCTAAATCGTCTTCTTTGAACTTGATAAGGGCATAGCGATTCTTTTTCTTAACCTGTGAAAAATGGTTAATCATGACATAGGCTACACCCACCAAGATAGCAAGCACCACATAGACATTCCACATGGAAACCAAAAAAAGTGAAATTAAACTAATGGTCAAGACAAAATCACTCTTAGACTCTTTATTAAAGAAACGGATAGCCAAGAGAGTCAAGACTAAAATAAAAATAAAACTGGTAATATCATTGTTAAAGATAGTGATTAAGCCAAGAGTCAAAAGTAAGGCTTCCACTACCAAGAAAAAATTAAATTTGGTCATAAGGACCTCTCACATAAAAGTATACAGGCTTCATTCTATCAAATTTTAGGCCAATTGACAAAAAGTGCAAAAAAAGAGAGGTCACACAACCTCTCTTTGATATTGATTTTGTTGATATTTTCCTTAGATAAAGATAAACGTCAGCAAAACCCTTTGGAGTCTCATGACTACAATCATGAAGCTTCCGAACGTCTAAAACTTTAAAGTTCAGGCATAGTTATCGTAGTCGAAAGTCTCGGTTTATGCTTGCTTCGTTCGCACAAATAAAACAATTAACATTCTTTTCAGTGCGTCTCAATGACAAGCAGTCTATTGTTGTTCTGTGTGGGTAGCTTCTGTAGATGTTTCTGTACTTGAAGATGTGCTTTCAGTGCTTGAGCTGGTAGATGACGAATGAGTCGTACTTGTTGTGCTTGATTGAAGGCTTGAACTTGCTGTTGTGATAGAAACGTAGAGAATCACCGTACCATCAACAGCAGTACCAACTTGTGGATCTTGATAAAGAACCTCAGTACTACTAGGAACCTTATCCTTATCCAACTTGGCACCTGTATTATAGTCGTGATATTCAATATTACTACTTGAAATATCTTTACGGTTCAAGGTCTGCACTGCTGTTGAAACTGTCAAACCTGTTACATCAGGCATACTGATAGTCTTAGGTGTTGCCACACGGAACTTAATCTTAGCCTTAGAATCTTTAGGATTAAAGGTCTTGTTCTTACCAGGGCTCTGAGACAAGATTTCACCTTCATCGGCACTATCATCTTCGACATTTTGAATATCAATTTGATCTTCAGATACCCCATAATTTGAGGTTAAGTCTTTGACAGCATCCTTGTAGTTTTTGCCCTTGTAATCTTTCAGAGTGAATCCTTTGTCACCGGAAGAAACATAGACATCAATGCTTGTTCCTTCTTTACGAGTCGTTCCAGCTGTAGGATCTGTCTTGATTACCTTGCCCTTGTCGACAGAATCATCCTCGACTTCTTTGACATCACCGACCTTAAAGCCTGCACTTTCAAGTTTCGTCTGAGCCGTTGACAACTCTTGTCCGACAACATTTGGCACCTGAGCATTATCTGGGTTAGTAAATACCAAATAAGCAAAGATGATAATGCCAATAAAGACTAGTCCTAGGAAAACCTTGAGTAGAGTTGAAAAGAGATTTTTCTTCTTTTTAGCTGGAGAAGTTTTTTTCCTTGGGTGTTTACTTTGGGTTGGTGTAGGCTCTGATGGTTGAGCAGCAGCCTTTTTCTCAAGGGTTGCTGACGGAACTGGATCAACCTTAGGCAAGGTCTTGGTATCCGTCATGTCATCAAAGACTACCTTAGCATCACGACTATGGCTAGGATGAAGACTCGTCACAAGGTCACGGCTCATTTCCAGAGTGCTGTGGTAACGGTTTTCTAACTTTTTAGCTGTCGCTCGAATAACCACATTCTCCAAAGCTTGAGGAACGTTATGGTTCTCAGCCAAAATCGATGGCAAGGGCTTTTGAAAATGTTGAAGGGCAATGGTAACTGCACTGTCACCATCATAAGGAATATGTCCTGTCAACATCTCAAAGAGCATGATACCCATAGCATAGATGTCACTCTGAATAGTAGCTTTAGACCCTCTCGCTTGCTCTGGAGACAGGTAGTGGACTGAACCTAACATAGAATTGGTCTGAGTCAGGCTCGTTTCAGCAAAGGCCACTGCAATACCAAAATCGGTCACCTTAGCCGTTCCATCCTTTGTTAAAAGAACGTTTTGCGGCTTCAAATCCCTATGAATAATCCCTTTTTGATGGGCAAGAGTCATGGCAGAGAGAACTTCTCCCATGATACGCACAACGTCTTGGTTAGATAGAGGTGCATGATCTTGAATATATTTCTTCAAGTCCGAACCATCCACATATTCCATCGCTAAGAATTGCTGGCCGTCTTCTTCGCCAATATCTCGAATCGCAACAATATTTGGATGACTAAGTTCTGCCATGGCACGCGCTTCCCGTTGGAAACGCGCCACAGCCACCTGATCGGTCTGGTAATTGGTCCGAAGCACCTTGATAGCCACTTCTTCATTATCCAAAATCAGGTCGTTAG
Source organism: Streptococcus raffinosi (assembly GCF_030284685.1). Taxonomy (NCBI): domain Bacteria; kingdom Bacillati; phylum Bacillota; class Bacilli; order Lactobacillales; family Streptococcaceae; genus Streptococcus; species Streptococcus raffinosi. The sequence goes on along the minus strand of NZ_JASUZV010000002.1, from coordinate 204,386 downwards.
CCAGATAAACATCCGCCATACCGCCACGTCCGATAGCTTTAAGGATTCGATAACGTCCAGCAAACAATTTGCCGACTTGGATCATTATCCTTCCTCACTTTCTATCTTAACAAGAGCAACTGTGATATTATCAAGACCACCTGCCTCGTTAGCAGCTGCCACTAAACGGCTAGTCTTTTCTTCGACAAATCCAGGACTGTTGACAATATGAACAATCTGATCAGTTGAAATCATATTTGTTAATCCATCTGAATTCGCTAAAATATAGTCTCCAGGTTCCAATTGTTGCACACCGAGGTCCGCCTCAATTGGGGCAGATTGTCCTACAGATTGCGTAATGATATTACGTTGCGGGTGGACAGCTGCCTCTTCCTCTGTCAATTGACCAGCCTTGATAAGGGCATTTACCAAAGAGTGGTCACTTGTCAATTGTTTGTATTCACCATTACGAATGTGAGCAATACGTGAATCCCCAACATGGGCAAAAATCACAGCATTATCAACAAAGGCAAGAACTTCAATAGTTGTTCCCATGCCCTTGTACTCTTCATTTTGACCGAGTTCATAAATTTTACGATTTTCTGCATCAATAGCAGCAATCATCCAATCACGAATCTTACTTAATTCACGAAAATCTGTGTTGATCCAATCACGACCAAGGTCCGTTACTGACATTTCGCTGGCAATATTACCAGCTCGGTGTCCACCCATTCCGTCTGCAACAACGACAAGGGTAACACCAGCCTGGTTAACAAATTTATTAACAAAGTCTTGGTTATTTGACCGCTTTTGGCCAATGTCCGTTAATAATGAAATTTCCATAATCTTCTTTCTGACTTGCGTCAGCATTTCCTCCTCTGTAACCCTAGGCCTTTTTACGCAACTGTGCGATAAAGAAGCCATCAGTTAGATACTGTTCGGGGGTGATTGCCAAACAGCCATTAACCATTATGTTTTGACATGGATGGTCTAAGGCAACTTGCTCAAAATCAGAATGGGTTTCAAGAAAAGCTTGAATCACCTCTTGATTTTCTTCAGCTATAATGGTGCATGTACTATATGTTATTATACCACCTTTGCGTAGGGTTTGACAAACACTGGATAAGATATCCAACTGTACAGCCTTAAGTGATGCAAAGTCTTGGAGATCCTTATTGTACTTAATGTCTGGTTTCCGACGGATGAGACCAATTCCTGAGCAAGGAGCATCCACGAGTATCTTATCAAAACTATCAGCCGGAAAGATTTGATGAACCTGACTAGCATCCAGTTTCTGTGTCTTAACCCTATCTGCCAAACCAAGTCGTTGCGCATTTTCCTTAATGAGGTCTAGTTTATGATCATAAAGATCAAGCGCTGTTACATGTCCACTGGTCAAATAAGAAGCCATATGCACCGTCTTACCACCAGGAGCCGCACAGGCATCAAGAATTTCTTCCTCACCTTGAATAGCTAAAGTTGGCGCAACTAATTGACTGGTCTCATCCTGAATGGTTAACAAGCCCTCTTTAAAATATTCTGTCCCAGCAAAGTAACCAGAGGACTTAACAAGCCCAACTGGTGACAGTTCTGAACGTTCAGCACCAGTTGCATCCGCAATCTCTTCCATACGAGACACATCTGTCACACGAACACTGGCCTTGTTTCTCACAAAAAGACTTTGGAAAATAGCAAGGGCACGGTCTTCCCCATACTGGTCAATAAGTTTCTTCACCAACCATACAGGTAGGGAATATTGAACAGAATAGCGCTTATTGACACGTTTAATCTTACTTGGGTCTGGCAATGGTTGACTAGACAATTTCCGAAGAACGGCATTGACCAACTTCTCAGCACCCTTTTTATTACCTCGATTTTTAGCAATAGAAACGGCATCATTAACCACCGCATGGGCTGGAATTTTATCTAAGTAAGCCAACTGGTAAAGACTCAAAAGCAAGAGGTCGTAGACCCAAGCTTCAAGTTTGTCTCGATCCTCAATAACATGGGCCAAGATCCATTCCAAAGTAATCTTACGGGCAACGGTCCCATAAACAACTTCCGTCACCAAGGCCTTGTCCTTATCTGTTAGATGCGACTTGCTCAGACGTGCATTGAGGGCAATATTTGAGTAAGCCCCTTCCTGAAAGACTTCTTCTAAGACTTCAAGTGCCTGTCCACGAGCTGTTTTTTTCCAATCATTGGCCAAATACATCACCTACTTCAAGATTGCGACCTACCCCATTAAGGAAATCAGTAATAGCCATACGTGGCTTACCTGCAGGCTGAACAGTCTTAAGCGAAATAGCTCCTTGACCAGTCGCAACGACCAAGCTCTTCTTGGTTTTTTCAATGATATGACCAGCCTGTCCTTGACCTTCTACCAAGTCTGCTTCATAAATCTTGAAACGTTTGCCATCAAGCAAAGTATGGGCCACAGGCCATGGATACATTCCTCGGATTTGATTGAAGATGTCGCGTGCTGACTTGTTCCAATCAAGGCGTTCTTCTTCTGGGCTAATGTTTGGTGAAAAGGTTACCTGACTAGCATCTTGAGGAACAGGTTTAACTTCTCCTGCAATATAGGCAGGCAAGGTCTCAAGCAAAAGGTCACGACCCAAGACGGCCAATTTTTCAAACATGGTACCAACATTATCCTCGTCAAGAATCGGCAAGGCCTTTTGGCTGACCATGTTCCCAGCATCCATTTCCTTGACCATCTCCATAATCGTCACACCAGCTTCTGCGTCACCATTGATAATGGCATAGTGAATCGGTGCCCCACCACGGTATTTTGGCAAGAGAGAAGCGTGAACATTCACCGCAAAATCCATGCTATTAAGCAACTTGCTTGGCAAAAATTGTCCATAAGCCGCAGTCACAATCCCATCAGCACCTAGTGCCATTACTTGAGCCATCTCTTCTGAACCCGACAATTTTTCAGGTTGATAAATAGGCAAATCATGCGCCAAGGCCACTTCCTTAACTGGTGTCATGCGGATTTCTTTTTTACGGCCGACAGCACGGTCTGGCTGTGTGACAACAGCGACAATTTCGTAACGCTCATCTGTCAAAAGTCCTTCCAGCACTGTCGCTGAAAAGGCAGGCGTTCCCATAAATACTAATTTTGTCATATTTTTCCTTTTCTAGATTAAGTAAAACTCTGAGGTTCGTGATCAATAATCAGACGCAGGTCCTTATTTTCAGGTTCCTGGGTCATATCAAGGACCCCATTAAGCGTTTCTTCCAAGTTATCTTCAAAACGGTATTTGATAATAATCTGATAATGATAAAGGTTATGTGTTCGAGCAATAGGCTTAGGCGTTGGTCCCAGAAAAGTCACCTTGTCAGACAAGTGCTCTTTCAAATAAGCCATAACCTCATAGCTCTTGCGGACTACAAAGTCTTCATCCTTGTGAGAAAGCGTGATTCCTACCGTATAAAAATATGGCGGATAGGCCAACTGACGGCGAATCCCCATCTCATAGGCATAAAAACCTTCATAATCCTGTTGCTGGGCAAACCGAATGGCATAATGGCTAGGATTATAGGTCTGAATAATAACCTCTCCTTCCTTGTCCGCACGACCGGCACGACCAGCCACCTGAGTCAAGAGTTGGAAGGTACGCTCAGCCGAACGAAAATCCGGTAAATTCAAGGACGTATCCGCATTCAAGACCCCTACCAAGGTAACATTTGGAAAATCCAAACCCTTGGCAATCATTTGGGTCCCAAGCAAAATGTCAGCCTTGCCACTTCCAAAAGCCTCCAAGAGTTTCTCGTGAGCCCCTTTCTTACGTGTCGTATCAACATCCATCCGAATCACTCTGGCTTCAGGCAAGAGTTCTGTCAACTGGTCATAAGCTTTCTGTGTTCCAGTCCCATAATAGCGAATCTGACGACTCTGACAGTTAGGGCAGACGTGTGGTATTGCTTTTTGAAAATCACAATAGTGACAATTCATGGTCTTGGTATCCATGTGCAAGGTCAATGAAATATCACAGTTGGGACAATCATCCACATAGCCACAGTCACGACACATGACAAAAGAGGAATACCCACGACGGTTCAACATTAATACGACTTGTTCCTTACGTGCCAAGCGTTCTCTGATTTTTTCCAAGAGAGGTGGCGTAAAATCACTCACCTCTTGACGCCCAACAAAGTCCTTAAAATCCACCACTTCTACCTGTGGAATTTTAGCCTTAGGATTGGCCCTCTCCGTCAACTCAAGAAAATGGTAAACCCCTTTCTGAGCCCTCGCTCGTGTCTCAATAGAAGGCGTCGCTGAGCCAAGGACAAGAATAGCGCCATGACTCTTAGCCCTAAGCAAGGCCACATCTCTAGCATGGTAGCGAGGATTGGACTCTTGTTTGTAAGTAGCCTCATGTTCCTCATCAATAATGATTGCTCCGATATTGTCCAAGGGAGCAAAGATAGCCGAACGTGCCCCTACAACAACTTTGGCTTGACCAGACCTAACCTTACGCCACTCGTCAAATTTTTCACCGTCTGACAAGCCTGAATGCATAATGGCTACCAAGTCGCCAAAACGAGAGATGAAACGATTGGTCATTTGGGGGGTCAGGGAAATCTCTGGAACCAAGACAATGGCTGTTTTCCCCATGGTCAAGGTTCTCTCTATAAGATGCAGGTAAACCTCAGTCTTACCCGAACCCGTCACTCCTTCTAACAAGAACGGTTTGCCACCACGACCAATCTGACCTGTCATGACTTCAACAGCATGCGCCTGTTGCGCATTCAGCTCCAGAAAATCTGTCCTTGCTACCTTTTCAAAGTAGCTATCGGCACGATTAACCTCAACCTCAGTGATGACCAAAGCTCCAGCTTCAATGAAAAACTTAACCACATCTCGAGAAAACAATTTATAGAGGTCAGCCAACTTCCCAGATTCACTTTTTCCTAGCAAGAAGTCCCTTAACTCTAACCGTTTCTTGGCTCGTTGCGAAATGTCCAAAGTCTCTAAAATGCCCTTTTGAACACTATAATGCTTCTCCGTTTTTATATTTTGCTTATCCTTGGCAATGTAATCAACCGTTACACAACCAGATTGCACCAGACGAGGAATAGCTTGACCTTGTTTCTCTGATAATTGGGAGAAAAGAATGTGGTCTCGCCCCTGAAGAAAAGTGCACCTCTCCTCTTCACTCAGCTTATCAGTCGCCATGATCACTTTGTCATACTGAGAATTAAGAAGACCTGGAAGCATAGACTTCAAGATGGAAATCTTATAGGAAAAGACCGTTTGTCGCATTTGGTCAGCCAGGTCCAGCTGATCCTGATTTAGGACCGGCTCATAATCCAAAAGCTCCGCAATAGGCTTCAACTCTGGAAGATTGCCTCCATTTTCCTGTTCTTCCAAACCAAGGATAAAGCCTTGCAAGAGACGATTTCCCTTACCAAAAGGGACATGAACCCGCATACCGATGGCAATTTGACCTTGCATTGATTCGGGTACAAAGTAACTGTAAGGCCTGTCCGTCTGCATCAGAGGAACATCTACAATTATTTGTGCAACTAAAACCATATATCTCCTCCCATCACTGCCTTAAGACCAGTATTTTTAGTGCTCAGGACCTCCTGAGTCGGATTATCATCATAAAGAAGGAAGCTGAGGCACTATGCCTCAGCTCCCCCTGTCCTCATAAACCAAAGCTAGACTTTGATTTTAGATTTTATCGCCTTCTTCTTTTTCTTTAGCGATTTGTTCTTTGATTTTACGTTCTTCTTCCTCAGCAGCTAGACGTGCTTGGATAACTTTCAAACGTGCCAATTCACGTTTACCTTCTGGATCTGGGTGGATTGTGACATTTCCAGATTCAATTTCTTCAAGGGCTTGAAGCGTAGATTTGACAGCTGAAAATTCTTGAGTTGGTTCAGCACCAGCTGCCAATTCATGAGCACGTTTGGCCTGCAAAATAACCAATGAATATTTCGAAGGCACTTTATCCAAAAGCTTATCAATAGAGGGTTTCAACATCATAATTCTATACCTATTTCTAATTTATTTATCTGATAATTTCTTTTCTGAAATCATATTACGATAGCGGCCAATCACACGATCTACTCGGAAATGTTCTGCTTCAATGACACGTTTGACACGTTCAGCAGCCAAAGGCACCTCGTCATTGACGATAGCATAATCGTACTCGCTCATAAGAGCAATCTCTTCACGGGCACGCTCAATACGTTTAGCAATCACTTCCTCAGAATCTGTTCCACGACCAACCAAACGTTCTTGAAGTTCGTTCAAATCTGGTGGTGTCAAAAAGATAAAGACAGCATCTGGAACTTTTTTCTTAACCTGGAGGGCTCCTTGTACCTCGATTTCAAGAAACACATCAATGCCCTTATCCAAGGTCTCATTAACATATGTCAACGGCGTTCCATAGTAGTTACCAACATACTCAGCATATTCCAACATTTGACCGTTGCGAATAAGCTCCTCAAATTCCTCACGAGAACGGAAGAAATAATCCTTTCCATCAACCTCACCAGGACGCTGGGCACGTGTAGTCATTGAGACTGAGTATTCAAATTTGTGGTCAGGTGTTGAAAAAATTTCCTGACGGACAGTTCCTTTTCCGACACCAGAAGGCCCTGAAAAAACAATTAAAAGTCCACGATCAGACATGTCTTCTCCTTAAACTAAGATTAAAAATCTCTTTAAACTTGCCGTAAAAACAGAAAAGCAGATGCTCATTTCTACAGCTTGGGGGTTGTTGATTGATTCCGTGACAGCTCACTCACTGGAGCATGCCTTTTACCTTACTATTCTACCAATAAAAGCGACTTTTTTCAAGGTGAGGGAACCATTAAAAAGAGTGAATCCTATTTTCCTAGCACTCACTCTTTTATTCTTATCTTTTAAACCAAGCCAGTCAAGAGACCTTGCATAAATTCTTCCGAATGGAATTCACCAATATCATCAATTTTTTCACCAAAACCAATCAATTTTACTGGGATATCCAATTCTTGGCGAATGGCTAGAACTACCCCACCCTTGGCACTACCGTCCAATTTAGTCAAGATAAGACCAGTTAAGGGTGTGATTTTTGAAAATTCCTTAGCCTGACTAAGCGCATTTTGACCTGTTGAAGCATCCAAAGCCAAGAGGGTTTCATGAGGAGCTTCTGGGACCACACGTTTGATAATACGGCCAATCTTTTCAAGCTCTGCCATGAGGTTGTCTTTATTTTGCAAACGACCTGCCGTATCAATCATGAGAACATCAACGTCCTCAGCAAGAGCCTTTTCCATACCATCAAAGACTACTGAAGCAGGATCAGCCTTCTCAGCACCAGTCATCACTGGCACCTCTACACGACGCCCCCACTCGACCAACTGGGCAACAGCCCCTGCACGGAAGGTATCAGCAGCAACCAGCATGACTTTTTTGCCTTCTTGTTTGTATTTGTGTGCCAACTTACCGATAGATGTCGTCTTACCTACACCATTGACCCCAACAAAAAGCATAACAGTCAAGCCATCCTGGAAGTTAATTTGCTCATTGTAAACATCGTCCTTCTCATAGATATCCACAAGCTTTTCGATAATCAAGCGTTGCAAATCCTCAGTCTTTTTGACATTTTCAAGGCGAGCTTCATAGCGTAAGTCTTCCGTTAATTGTGTCGCAACATTGACCCCAACGTCAGAGAGAATTAGCATTTCTTCCAATTCTTCGAAAAACTCTTCATCAACACGACGGAAATTAGCGAAAAATTCATTCAGACGGGCAGCAAAACCAGTACGGGTCTTTTTGAGTGTCCGATCATACTTTTCTTGTTCTGTTTCTACTTGAGAAGTAGCAACTTCTTCGGGTTTTTCCTCAACTTGACGGGTTTGAACCGCTTCAAAAGTAACTGTCTCACCTTTTTCGGCAGCAGCAGCTACTTGAGCTTTCTTGGCATAATAGTCAGCCATGACATCAGCAAAATGGTTATCCACAGCAGCTTGACTTTCTTCAGGCTCTTGACCTACTGCTGACTCACTAGAAGCAATACTATCCTCAGAAAAATCTTCAACCGTTTCTTCTTCAGATACTTCTTCGCTGTCCACGTCTACAGCGTCAGCCACTTCATCAACAGATTCTGTGGATAAAGCTTCTTCTGGATTTTCTGACTGACTTACCTGCTCAGTTTGACTCTCACTAGCTGACTCGCTTGTTGATAAGTCTTGATGATCAAGGAACTCGACTTCTGAGTCAAAGTTTTGCAAGTCTTGATTGTCAAGAGACTCTGTTTCTGAAATATCATCTGTTAAATCATTGCTGGCAACAGTTTCTGCAGCTTCCTGTGACTGTTCGTTTTTCTGTCCAAATAATCGATCAAATAGACCCATTTGGTTCTCCTTATTTCTCTAAAATATAGTTATGGATGGCCTCAGCCACACCAGATTCTTCATTCGTTTGGGTTGTTACAGCATCTGCGACAGCCTTGACTTTATCAACACCATTAGCCATAGCCACACCGAGACCAGCCCATTTCAACATGGTCAAATCGTTTTCTTCATCACCCATGGCCATGACTTGACTTTGGTCAATGCCCAGATAATCTGACAATAGTTTCAAGCCCTCAGCCTTATGAACACCCTTAGGCATCACTTCAAGGATAATTTCTCGAGACTTAAAAACTTCAAAGTCTTCGGAAAGCTGTTTAGGCAATTTGGGAATTTGTGCATCCAAAAACGCCTCCTCACAGACCGTAACAATCTTATTATAGACGATATTCTTCGGAATGTCATCAATGCTATTCACATCAACAAAGGTTAGGGCTGGATTAGCCTGGCGGTAGAGAGAGTGGTTTCCTTTACTTGGCACACCATAGACGATGCCATCACTGAGAACATCCATGGGAAGTCCCAGAGGTTCAAAAGCAGCATAAACCTGCTCTATATCCTCTCGACTCATCTCCTTCTTTACGAGGATATCACCGTTATTGCGCTGAACCAAGCCACCATTAAAAGTCACGCTGTAATGCTTGTCGTCCAACAAGTCCAAATCTTTCAAAATATGGTCGATTGCAGGAAGAGGACGACCAGTCGTAATCACCACGTGAACCCCCTTATCCTCTGCCGCTTTTAGAGCCTCTCTATTTTCAACAGTAACCTGCTTATCCTTAGTAAAAAGCGTCCCATCCAAATCCAAGGCCAGTAGTTTAATATCAGACATCTGAACCTACCAACCCTTCCATATAGTCAAAGACGGCACCATCTTTATGGTGACCAATCACTTCATCAGCTACAGCCTTAATCTCATCACGCGCATTTCCCATCGCAATGGCACGACCCGCAAAGGTCAACATCTCCATATCATTGAGATTATCACCAAAAGCCACAACATCAGAAGCCTGACGCCCTAACTCTTGACAGAGATGGTAGAGGCCAAAGCCCTTATCCACACCCTTAAGAATAATATCCATAGAGTCAAAGCCAGTTGTCACAGCCGTCATATCCTCAAAAATCGTGTTGAGATAGTCACCACGCTCCATGATGGTATCCCCTTGGAACTTAGCTGTCACCTTAAAAATATCATCCGTCACTGATTCAAGGTCTGTCGCCACGACATTTTTATAATAACGTTCCATAGCTTTAAGATAGGCAGGATCAGCGTCGTTAGGTGCGTAAGCTCCCTGGCGGCCTGACAGAAGTATTCCTTCACAGGTTGGCAAGGCTAAAGTCGTGTCTGCAATTTCCAAATAATCTTTAGGTTCTAGCTTGGACTCAAACAAGACCTGACCCTTATACTGAACCAAGGCTCCGTTTTCCGCAATGACAGCAATACGGTCCACAAACCCGTCAAAAAGCTCCTCCAAGGCTAAAAGAGCCCGTCCAGAGGCAACTGTAAAAACATAGTCCTTGGCCTCACAAGCATCCAACAGGCTATCCAAACGTGCTTTATCATAAGTACCATGATGATCCAAAAAAGTACCATCCATATCTGTTGCTAAAATTTTCAAAATAATCTCCCTTCAGGTCGAATACACTTGCCCCTATTGTACCAAAAATAGAAACATAAGTTAGGGAAAAGCCATAGTTATGAGAGAAAATATAGTATTTCACTTGCAAATTATGTTTTTAAGTTGTATCATTACTGTAGTACAAAAATAATGTAATGATATTTCCTAGAAAGGAGTCTCTTATGGCTTGGACATTTGATGAAAAATCACCCATTTATCTTCAAATCGCCTATCGTGTAAAACTTAAAATTGCTTCTAAAGAATTAAGCATGGGGCAACAACTTTTACCCGTTCGAGAATTCGCTCAAGAAGCCGGTGTCAATCCAAACACCGTACAAAGGGCCTTCCAAGAACTGGAAAAAGAAGGTTTGGTTTACTCTGCCCGTACTTCTGGTCGCTTTGTCACCGAAGACGAGAAACTCATTAACCAAAAACGACACGAAATTGCTCAAAACCTGATTAAGAACTTTGTCACTGAAATGTCGGCTATTGGCTTCAGTTCACCTGAAATTAAAACCATTATCACCGACTACATTGAACAAAGAGGAAAGGAGTTATAGACTGATGACTGATATTGTAACTTTAACAAATCTCACCAAAACCTACAATGGTATTCCAGCCCTAAGAGATGTGACTATGACTATCCCTTCCTAAGAGATGTGACTATGACTATCCCTTCAGGAAAGATTGTTGGTCTCCTAGGACCAAATGGAAGTGGTAAAACTACCCTTATTAAGATTTTGAATGGCCTCCTTCAGCCAACTTCTGGTCTTGTAACGATTAACGGATTTGAGCCATCACCTATCACCAAGTCACAAGTGGCTTATCTGCCTGACACAACCTATTTAGATGAAAGTAAGACCATCCAATACTACTTGGACTTCTTCCAAGATTTCTATGCCGACTTTCGCTATCCTCTTGCCTTGCAACTTCTGGAGGATCTACACCTTCAACCTAATCTTCGTCTCAAAGACCTCTCAAAAGGAAACAAGGAAAAAGTTCAGTTGATTTTGGTTATGAGCCGAGAGGCCAAGCTCTATCTTCTTGATGAGCCTATTGGTGGCGTTGACCCTGCATCTCGTGACTATATCCTCAGGACCATCATCAACCAATACTCGGAAAAAGCTTCTGTTATCATCTCAACTCATTTGATTTCAGATGTTGAATCTATTTTAGACGAGGTTGTTTTCTTAAAATACGGTCAGATTGAACTTCAAGGAGATGCCGATAATATCCGCCAAGCCCATGGCAAGTCTATTGACAAGCTCTTCAGAGAGATGTTCCACAACTAGGAGGTATGAGCATGTTTTGGAAATTAGTTAAGTATGAATTACAATCAGTCCGCAAGTGGTACCTTGGCATCTACGGGATTGCCATCCTACTGTCTATACCTTTGGGCTTAATGCTTCAAAAATTAATAGTCTCCTTTGAACATAGCCATAAGGAACCAAGCCTACTTTTTATGGCCTTCTTTACACTGATTGTTATTGCTACCATTGTTGTTTGGGGAACCATCTATATCGCAACTATTGTCCTCATCATCAAACGCTTTGCGACCAGCGTCTTCGGACGAGAAGGCTACCTAAGCAACACGCTTCCTGTTTCAGCACACCAGCTTGTCTTGTCTAAACTCTTTGTAGCCTTTATTTTAGATACGATTTCATCTCTCGTTGTACTCACTTCAATTGGAATTATAGCCGCTTTCAACCTTGATATGAAAGATATCCTCCTGACTACCAGCTACTTTGGTCAAATCTTAAAAGAAATGGGGGCCCTCTACCTCTTCATTCCTGCTACAATTTTAGGAACAATTGCCGGTATTCTACTTTATTACCTCTGTATTAGCATCGGAAATCTCTTCAACACTAACAAAATTCTTATGGGGTTTGTCGCTTATTTCGCTATTCAGTCTATCCTATTCTTTATTGGTTTCTTCTTTGGATTTAGCGCTGCTTTGACTTCAAATATTACAAGTAATTCAATGAACAATTTGACATATATTTTGGGTATCATTCAGTCTATCATTATTATCGTTGCAAGCTACTTTGGTACCTACTATATCATGACCAAGCGCTTGAATTTAGACTAAAATAAAAACCGTGTTCCTTTTGGAACACGATTTTTTTTTTGCATTGAAAAGACTTATTTGCTTTGTTCTTTACGGTAAGTCTCGATTTCGGCCTTGTTCCCCCAAACGAAGTGTCCTGGGCGTACTTCAGCCATTTCTGGTTTATCGACAGAATAGTCGTGTTGGTTTGGATCATAAACCTTCAAAACTTTCTTACGTTCCAAGATTGGGTCTGGAATAGGAACAGCAGACAAGAGTGACTTGGTGTAAGGGTGAATAGGATTGTTGTAGAGTTCTTCCGTTTCTGCAACTTCCACAATTGTCCCCTTGTAAATAACAGCGATACGGTCAGAAATGAAACGGACCACTGACAAGTCATGAGCAATAAAGAGGTAGGTCAATCCCAACTCTTTTTGGAATTTCTTAAGCAAGTTCAAGACTTGGGCACGGACTGACACGTCAAGGGCTGAAATCGGTTCATCGGCAATAACCAAATCAGGTTGCATAACCAAGGAACGCGCAATCCCGATACGTTGACGTTGTCCCCCAGAAAATTCGTGAGGATAACGTGTCAAGTGCTCTTCGAGAAGCCCTACTTCTTTGATGATTTCCTTGATTTTAGCCTTACGGTCTTCTTCATCCTTATAAAGATGGAAGTTATACAAACCCTCAGACAAGATATAGTCAACCGTCGCACGTTCATTCAAACTCGCTGCAGGGTCTTGGAAAATCATCTGAATACGACGGATAAGGTCATTTTTCTCAGAGTGAGATAAGTGACCATTAATTTTCTTACCGTCAAATAAAATGTCGCCATTACTTGTATCATTTAGACCAATAATGGCACGCCCGATAGTCGTCTTACCACTACCAGACTCACCAACGAGGGAAAAGGTTTCACCCTTGTTGATGAAAAAATTAGCATTGTGGACCGCAACGAATTTCTTGATTCCCTCACCGAAGGAAATCTCCACATCTTTTACTTCAACTAACTTCTCAGGCATTGCCTTCCTCCTCATCTTCTAAATGTGCAAATCCCATATTGGCACGGATTTTTTCATGTAGATTTTGGATGACCTCAGGTTTTTCAACTTTTGGCGCATCCTCATGTAAGAGCCAGGTCTTAGCCCAGTGAGTATCTGAAACTTGGAATTGTGGCGCTTTTTCCTCGAAGTCAATCTGCATAGCATAGTCTGAACGCAAGGCAAAGGCATCCCCAACAACCGGTGTATAAAGTGACGGTGGTGTCCCTGGAATTGAGAAGAGTTCACCCTTATCAGCAGCCAACTGTGGCAAGCTTGACAGCAAGCTCCAAGTATAGGGATGGCAAGGTTCATAGAAAATTTCCTCAACCGTAGCAAACTCAATGATTTCACCAGCATACATAACCGCAACCTTATCAGCGATACTGGCTACGACACCAAGGTCATGGGTAATGAAAATGACAGAGAAACCATACTCCTCTTTAAGTGATTTCAAGAGGTCAATGATTTGAGCCTGAATGGTCACGTCAAGAGCCGTTGTTGGCTCGTCACAGATAAGAATATCAGGACGACAAGCTAGGGCAATGGCAATAACGATACGTTGACGCATCCCACCAGAATATTGGAAAGGATATTCATTGAAACGTTCCTCCGCATCAGGAATACCGACCTTGTCCATATAGTCAATGGCCATTTTCTTAGCTTCCTTAGGCGATTTACCTTGATGCTTGACAATGACTTCAACAATTTGATTACCGATAGTCTTAATAGGGTCCAGACTGGTCATAGGATCCTGGAAGATTGTTGCAATCTTAGCTCCACGAATTGGTGCCCAATCTTGGTGACTCTTAAGTTTTGTTAAATCTTGACCACGATAATTAATAGATCCACTAGCTACACGGCCATTTTCTTCAAGCATCCCTGTGAAAGTTTTAGTCAAGACTGATTTACCTGAACCAGACTCACCAACCAAGGCCAAAACCTCACCTTCAACCAAATCAAGGGAAACCCCTCGAATAGCTGTCAAAACACGGTCACGAACGTCAAATTCCACGACGATATCGCGAGCCGATAATATTACATTTTTATTTTCTGTCATATTGGACTCCTATCTATGCGTACGTGGGTCACTAGCATCCGCTAAGTTTTGACCAACAATAAAGAGGGCAAGAGAAACGAGAATCAAGGTTGTCAATGGAATCCAGAAAAGATAAGCATTGACCGTAACGTTCTGAGCATAGTCTGAAATCAAACGACCTAGACTAGGTGTTGTAACGGGAAGCCCCAAACCGAAGTAGGAAAGGAAAGCTTCGTAAGAGATGAATCCTGGCAAGAGCTGACTAGCCATGGTCACGATAACTGACACAAGTTGCGGCATGATATTTTTAACCACAATCTTTGCCGTTGGTGTTCCCAGTGTACGGGAAGCCAAGTTGTACTCCAAATCACGGTAACGCATGATTTGAATACGGATACTATAGGCAATCCCAATCCAACCTGTCACAGTCATGGCAAAAATCATATTCCAGAAACCAGCACCCAATGAATAAGTCAAGACAATAACCACAAGGAGGTCAGGGATATTTGAGATGATGTTGTAGATTTCCATCATAACCATATCGAAGGTCTTAGAAATCCCCCAAACAGCACCCACAAGCAAACCAATGACAACATTAAGGAAGGTAGCGATAACAGCGATAAGGATTGAATTACGCGCACCAAACCAAACACTGTCGAATAGAGACTTACCATTACTATCGGTACCAAACCAATATTGAGCATTAGGATGGACATAACGCAAACTGAAATCATTAACTTTTGAGACATCATTGAAATCAAATTTTGAAAACATCGGGTAGATAAAACTCATCAAAACAATGGCAATCAAGATACCCAACATGACTACTGTTGATTTCTTTTTAAGGAACTGACGCATCACCGATTTCCAATAAGAATAAGCCGGTGCATCAATTGTTTCAGAGGCAAAATCATCGCGCTTTACAAATTGGAACTTACTTTTATCAATTGAAGCCATTATTTACCTCCTTTAGATGTCAATTTGATACGTGGGTCAATCACTGTCATAAGGATATCACCCACAAGCAATGAGAAGATGGTGAGGGCTGTGAAAATAAACACCAGACCCACAACCATAGCATTATTTGAAGCACGAACAGAATCAATCAACATTTTACCCATACCAGGATAGGCAAAAATAGTTTCTGTCAAGGTAGCTCCGGTGATAACACTTACGATAGATGCTGGAATTCCTGAAACCAAGGATACCATCGCATTTTTGAAAATGTGTTTGTTTGAAATTTCTTTTTCTGACAACCCTTTGGCGCGTGCAAAACGAACGAAGTCTTGAGATTGCAGGTCAATCATATAACGACGAATCCAAATGGCAAGTCCTGGCGTTGACAAGAGTCCAAGAATAACAGATGGCAAGACATAAGAACGCCAGTCACCTGCTCCCAAGATTGGGAAGGAATCCGGAAGCCCAATTTCAGAACCAATCAATCGAATGATATAAACCAAGGCAATAGTTGGTAGAGAAAGCAAGAAGGTCAGAATACCTGTTGACACGCTATCAAAGAGGGTGTTCTTTAAGCGGGCCATGTATGACCCTAATGGAATCGCCAAGGCATAAGACAAGACCAAGCCAATCAATCCAGCAATAGCAGAGCTTGTCACCATTGATGGATACTGGTAATGACTTTTCGTTGCTGTATAAGGATCATTGCCAAACAAAGAACGGTCTCTTTCGTCAGCCTGACTTGGTGATTTATAGGTACGAGAGTAAATATCCACTGAAGATGGCTTTTTACCCGTTGGGAAATTCACATCAGTTGTTAAGGTTTGTCCTTGGCCCTGCGTAATGACATCAAGAACACCCTGATCAGCATAGGTTGGATAAGACGTACCAAGGTTCATCTTCACGAAGTTTTGGTGAACAAATGGGAACTGACCATTAAAGTAAAGCAGATATTTATGCTTAGTCCCTGAACCAACCACTGACCAACCAATAGCGGGATCATTTTCAATTCGAATGTAACGTTTCAAGTTTGGATTTGTTTTATCTTTTACCCATCCTGTATTGTCAAATTCAAAGAGGTGCTTATAGAAGCCAAATACACGTTCAAGTACTGGCACATCACGTGTCGCATAAAATTGCTTACTTTCCTTAAACTGCTGCAAATGCCAGCCACGTCCCAAACTATCCACATATTTTTGGTAGATAGCCTTATTGGCCTTGGTTGGTTTAGTCGTTACAGACTTATCAAGCGAGCTTGCTTTTTCCTGCAATTCCTTGGTGTCATAGTAATCAATATAACCCATTCGCTCATAGATTGTATTTTCATAGTTAGCCTTCGAATCGGCTGTCTTTGCAATCTTGTTGTAGTTAGGGTCCTGTCTGAAAATCAGACGCCTCGGCACCATGGTATAAATAATGGTGTAGGTCAAGGCCGTCACGACAAATATTGACAATAGAGAACGAAGGGTTCTCAATAAAATGTATTTTTTCATGTCTCTTCCTTTAACTCCAAAAGAACTTTCCCAATCAAATGAGAAAGTTCTATCGTCCTTTTATTTAACGTCATTCTCATGATTTTTTGAGCGTGTTCGTTGGACTTAGACTTTTCTTTAAACCAGTTTTCACGGGCTTTATCATCATTTTTCTTAGTGACAACAGCTTTTTTAGGTTCAAGATGTGTGAACATCTGCCAGAACCCTCAGCTCCTACTTGAGTAGTCACCAGAGTCTGTTATCAATCAAGCATGCGCTGGTAGGACACTCTGATTCACCAAAGTAGCCTGAGGATGACCTCCCCACAACTTTGCTTGTCTTTCAGTTTAACATTCGTAACGCACTATCTTCTTTTTTTCATAAGCATTCTCCAAAAAATCATAGTTATGTCACCATTATACCATAAAAATCGAAATAACAGCAATTGTCAGAATATTTTGTCTTATGCCTTCTTTCTCACAATTGATAGCTACTTTCAAAGGTATTTTGATAGATCTTTGGCCAAAAGAAAAAGGCTCGCGCCTCTTTCCATTGCATTATTTAACGTGTTTGGCAAGATCTTTTTGAGCTTTTTCGTTAGATACTTTCTTTTCTTTAAGCCATTTTTCACGACTTTGTTCATATTCTTTCTTAGTAACTACTTTTTCTTGTGGTTTAACATATTTGAAGTAGTCACCTGAACTCTTATCACCCACTTGAGTATATGAACCTGTAAATGGTGTCAAACGTGAGACAACTGGAGCTGCACCGTTACCAACCGTCAAAGGAATGACAAGTGAACTATCTTCTAACCAAGCTTGAGCTTGAGCATAACGATCATAACGTACATTGAGATCTGTTGTTTCAGAATCTGCTGAGTCAAGCAAGGCATCATAATCTTTAAGTCCTACTTGGGCTGCTGCCGCATTATTTGGGTTATCATATCCCATGAAGGTCTTAGTGTTTTCATTTGATGTTGTCTTAAAGATATTAAGATAAGTTGATGGGTCTTGATAGTCTGGACTCCAAACAACACCATTTGAGATATCCCAATCTTCTGCAGCCGCATTTGGCGCATTAAGGGTTGCATTTTGCATATCATCAGATGACAATTGGTTGATATCAATCACCACATTGTCACTTCCCAATGATTTTTCAATGGTTTGTTTCAAAGATTGCGCTTGAGAAACATTAAGTTTAGAACTTTGGTCAACTGGAAGGTCCAAGTGGATTGGGAATTGAACACCTTCTCCTTGGAGAGCTTCTTTAGCCTTACTAAACTCAGTTTTGGCTTTTTCTGCATTGTAGAGACCATCTTGACCATCAGCAAAGTTGACGCCTGACCACTCATCACCATATGAACTCATCTTTTCAGTAACAAGATCTCCAAAGGTCTTATCTCCTGCACTAACGAAGTCAGAAGGAACAAAGAGATTTCGAATAGCTTTAGCTGCTCCATCCTTACCGTTGACTTGTGATTGATATACCGTACGGTCAATAGCAAAGTTAATTGATTGACGGAAGTCTTTATTCAAAAGAGCTTTTTTCGTTGAAGTCTTTTCAGCATCAGTCTTTTTAGCAGTGTATTTGTAACTTTGACGGTCAATATTGACACTCATGGCTGATGTTGACGCACCTGCTGCAGTATAGAAGATATTATCTTTATATTTCTTTTCGACAGATGCATAGTTAGAGCTCATTGGGTAGACACGAGCAATACTATAAGCACCATCAGTGAAACTACGTTCCAAAGATTCTGGATCAGAACCATCATCATAGGTCAATTTGATAGCATCAAAGTGAACGTTCTTCTTATCCCAGTAGTTTTCGTTCTTAGTCAACTCGATTGATGATTTAGCTGTCAAAGATTTGAGAAGGAAAGGACCATTGTAGAGGATAGAGGTTGGGTCTGTTGACTTACCAAAATCTTTTCCTTTAGTTTTAAGGAAGTCTGCATTGACTGGGAAAAGCAAACCATAAGTTGTCTTAGAGTTCCAGTATGGCTCTGGTCGTTTAAGTGTATATTGCAAGGTATGGTCATCAATTGCCTTAACACCAACCTTTGAGAAATCTTTATTGGCACCTGATAGGTAGTCAGACAAACCAGCAATAGAATCTTGAACCAAATAGAGAGCACCAGCTTTTGAGTCTGCCGCATGCTTAAGACCAGTTACAAAGTCTTTAGCTGTAACATCAGCGTACTCTTCACCATCAGAGGTATACCATTTAACCCCTTTACGGATTTTATAAGTATAGGTTAGACCATCTTGAGAGACAGACCAATCTTCAGCCACTGAAGGTACAAGATTACCATATTTATCTGTTTCCATAAGACCATCAACACCATTTGTCACAGCAGTTGTTGTAGGTCCTGTATTTGAGGTAATGTAATCCAAAGTTTCAGGATCTGAACTGTAAACGTAACCATAAGTAGTACCACTAGTACTAGACTTAGATGAACAAGCCGCCAAAATACCAACACTAAGGACGGCAACGCCTGCTAAGGCTAACCATTTACTTTTTTTCATAAGATTTCTCCAAAATATAAAATTTTTTACAGCTTCATTATAGCATAAATAATCAAAAAGAACAGTTATTATTAGAATCTTTTGTACAATTCGATAACATTTGTAAACACGAAAACCACTGCGATTCCTTATCAATAAAGGGTTTCCTTTAGTTTAAGTTGATTTATTTTTAATCACAAAAGTTGCATAAAAAGGCCCAGCCACTCGGCCAGACCTCCTTTTATCATTACTTTTAATTATTAAGTGCTTGAGCAGCTGTGATAATCGCTAGATTGTAAATGTCTTCGGCACTAGCACCACGAGAAAGGTCGTTAACTGGTTTATTGAGACCTTGCAAGATTGGCCCAATAGCTTCGAACATTCCCAATCGTTGGGCAATCTTATAGCCAATATTACCAGCCTGCAAACCTGGGAAGACAAAGACATTAGCTTGTCCTGCTACATCACTATCTGGTGCCTTAATAGCCGCTGTTGCTGGAACAAAAGCTGCATCAAACTGCAACTCACCATCAATAGCCAAGTCAGGACGCATCTCCTTAGCAAGAGCTGTTGCTTCAACAACCTTATCCACTTTTGGTGATTTGGCAGAACCTTTTGTTGAGAAGCTAAGCATGGCCACTTTAGGATCAAGCCCGAAAATGGCAGCTGTATCAGCAGTATTAACAGCAATTTCTGCCAATTCTTGAGCATTTGGATCAATGTTAATAGCACAGTCAGCAAAAACCAAACGTTGGTTAGTGTTTTCACGGTTCATAAGGAAAACACCTGAAGTACGTGAAATGCCTGGTTTTGTCTTGATAACTTGAAGGGCAGGACGTACTGTATCGGCTGTTGAGTGAATAGCACCTGAAACCATACCATCAGCAAGACCAAGTTTCACTAACATAACACCAAAATAGTTAACATCACGAAGCAACTTGTCCGCATCTTCAATTGTCGCTTTTCCTTTACGGATTTCAACAAATTTTTCCTTCATTTCCTCAAGACCTTCATAGGTTTCAGGATTAATAATCGTATAGTTAAAATCTGCAAAACCAAGATCATTCAAGATTTTGTGAACCTCAGCTGGGTCTCCCAAGATAATAGGATCCACCAATCCTTCAAATTTCAAACGGGCAGCTGCACGAACCACACGGTCGTCATTACCCTCAGGAAAAACAATCTTAATGTTCTTTCCTAAAATACGTTCACGAAGTTCACCAAATAGACTACGCATAAATACTCCTCAATCAATCTTTTTAGTTTGTAAGTCCATGATAACGGTTTCAAAGTCATCTGTCAAGGAAGACGCAAAGACCATCTCTTTCTTGGTAAAGGGATTGACAAAAGCAAGACGGTGACAATGCAAGGCCTGACGTTCAATCCCATAATTTAGAGAGCCCCCATAAAGGTCATCTCCCAAAAGAGGAAGGCCCAAATGAGCAAAGTGCACACGAATCTGGTGCGTCCGTCCAGTATGAAGGTTAATATCAACCAACTTAACTCGCCCATAATCACCTACCAAACGATAACTGGTATGAGCATATTTCCCTGATTTATGGACCCGACGTGTGATGATGGAATCCACATCACGCGCAATGGGTGCAATGATTTCTCCCTGTTCCTCAAGTTTAGTATCACCCTCCACCAAGGCATAGTAGTGCTTCTTAATGGACTTCTGCTGCAACTGCTTATCCATACGTGCATGGGCATAACCATGCTTGGCAAAAAGCATGAGTCCAGACGTGTCCTTGTCCAGACGTGTCACAATATGCACTCGCTGATTGGGATAATCATTGCTAACAAAGTGATATTTAACAAAATTAGCCATGGTGTTGTCATGATTGACACTTGGAATACTAGCATAACCATATGGCTTGTTCACCACCAAGAAGTTATCATCTTCATAGACAATATCCAAGTCAAACGGGATGGGAGTTAAGGTATCATGTGGTTCCTCATCAGGAATCTCTATAGCGACCACATCTCCCTCATGAACAGGGTAGGTCGCAAACTGCTCCTCACCATTGACCCAGATATGACCGCCCTCAAACTTAATCTTAGCCAAAAGTCCTTTGGAAACATCATGCTCCTTCAAAAAGGTCTTTACTCGGCAGGAACGTCCCACAGTAAATTCATATCTCATTCTTCCATGTCTCCGATAAAGGAATCACGTACACGCTCCCAGAAACTGGTATGACTGGCACTAGCCACAAAGGAAATCTTACGCTGGTCAATTGAGAACTCTACCTTTTGCACATTACGATTAGTGTAGGTTTTATTATCGACCGAAAGCGTGTAGCTCCCCATTCGGGTAGGATAAACGGTAATTTTCTCATTCTTAGGAACAATAAGTGGACTGCCCAAGGTACGGTAAACACGGTTATTAAGACTGGCAATCTCAGTCAATTGCAGGGCCTCAATAGTGGGATGAAGAACTGCACCACCCAAGGATTTATTGTAGGCAGTCGAACCTGTCGGTGTTGCTACAGACAGTCCATCCCCACGGAAGCTCTCAAATAAGATGTCATTGAGGCAGACATCAGCTGCCATAGTTTTTTCATTACGTTTAATAGCTGCTTCATTGAGCGCAATTGATGTAAAGGAACGGCCATCAGCCAAGGTTAGCTTGACATTTAAGAGCGGGTAAGAAATCTTCTCGCCACGATCCTTACGCAAGGTTTCAATCAACTGCTCAACCTCACCATCTAAATAATCTGTATAAAATCCCAAATGCCCCGTATGAATGCCAACAAAACGGACACGAGCAAGCTCTTTTTCATACATATGAAAGGCTGATAGCAACATGCCATCACCACCGATAGAGATAACCACATCAGGATTTTTCTTAGTTAAATAAAAATCAGGATCGTCTCGAAAGGCATTAAAAAGTTTTGAGGCAACACGCCTACTCTGGGGCTTGCCATTAGCAATAATAGCCACCTTCATCTCATCCGAAAAGGTCTTCATCTGTGTCATCACTATTTCCTACACTATCTTTCAAAGTTCTGTTGATTGGATCAAAGAGCAACTGAGCATCTCGAATATCATCACGTATCTTACGCATCTCTTCATCAAGCTGATAGGCCATGCGTGCCGTATTTTCCAAGCGGAGTTTAATCTCCTCTGGAAAATTTCCCTGATATTTATAATTAAGGGAATGTTCAATAGTGGCCCAAAAGTTCATGGCCAAAGTCCGAATTTGAATTTCGGCAAGGATTTCCTTACGACCATCAATGGTATCAACAGGATAAGACACGATAACATGATAAGAGCGATAACCCGAATGTTTACGGTTTCTGATATAGTCTCGCTCTGAAACAATAGTCATATCACTACGATGACGAAGCAAAGCCAAAACCTCATCCACATCATCGACAAATTGGACCATAATACGCAGTCCAGCAATATCTTGCATTTCCTTGGCCAAATTCTCAACAGACAGGCCACGTAGGGCAATTTTTTCCTCAATGGAAGCCACTGACTTCACACGGCCCGTCACAAATTCAATGGGCGAGTGACGATTTTTCTTACGAAATTGTTTACGAATGCCTCGGAGCTTAATTTTGAGCTCACCTACGGCCTGAATATAGGGGTCTAAAAATTCTTCCCAATCCATGGTCAAGATAGGACTCCTCCTTGTCAAAAGCTTTAGTTTTTTATAAAATAAAAACAATCTGTTATATTATACCATATTTAAAGGACGAGGGAGGGACACACATGAACCATTTAGAGATAGAGTACAAAACTCTACTCACCAAAGATGAGTATAATCGTTTGGCTATGCTTTTCTCCCATGTAACACCTGTTACACAAACAAACTATTACATTGACACCATTCAGGGTGATATGAAGAGCAAAAAGTTGTCTTTACGCATCCGAACGCTTCCGACTCATGGAGAACTGACTCTGAAAATTCCTGAGAAGGTTGGAAACATGGAGTACAACGTCACCATGGATTGTGCAGAGGCTAAGGCTATGACCAAGTCACTTGACTTTCCCGATTGCCAAATCAAGTCCATTCTTCTGGAGCGTGGGGTTACGTTAGAGGACTTGACCATTCTCGGGCATTTAACCACAACCCGTCGTGAATACCAGACCAACATTGGGCTTATGGCCCTTGATGTCAATGTTTACGCTGACAAGAAAGACTATGAACTGGAGTTGGAAGTTTTGGATGCCGAAAAAGGCAAAGATGACTTCGATGCCTTTCTTAAAGAAAATAACATTAACTTTAAATATGCCAAAAGTAAGGTAGCACGCTTTGTAGCTACTCTCAAGCGCGATAAAGACTAATTAACAATAGCTGATAAAAAATCTGCTCATTAGTTACGATGCCAGTCTATAAAAAAATTCATTCCATTTCTGAGACAAGGTTTGTGCCTTGTCTTTTTTGATAACCAAAGGAGTAGCCAGAAATACCATTACTGTTTGGTCTAAAAACGCATACAAGAGACAATTTTTCTCTAAAGGTTCGTCATTTTCGTTCATATCATAGTTTGATGGCTGAAATTTCTGCTGCTTTTTGCTAAAATAGAACTATCTGTAGTTTAATTTATAATAGCCCTAACTGGGCTTAGCACTTATTTATTAAAGGAGTCACCATTATCATGGTACATCAAAAAGCAAACCCACAATTGAAATTGTTCTCTCTCAGCTCAAATCCCGAAATTGCTGAAAAAATTGCTGAGGCTACCGGATTGCCACTTGGTAAAGTTTCTTCACGTCAATTCTCTGATGGAGAAATCATGATTAACATCGAAGAGTCTGTTCGTGGGGACGATATCTATATCATCCAATCTACTAATAAACCTGTCAACGACTACCTCTGGGAATTACTAATCATGATTGATGCCTGCAAACGTGCCAGTGCAAACTCTGTCAACGTGGTAATGCCTTATTTTGGTTACGCACGTCAAGACCGTATCGCTGCTTCACGTGAACCAATCACTGCTAAATTGATTGCCAACATGCTTGTTAAAGCTGGCGTTAACCGCATTTTGACTCTTGATCTTCACGCTGTCCAAGTTCAAGGTTTCTTTGACATTCCAGTGGATAATCTCTTCACGATGCCTTTATTTGCGGCATACTACAACGAAAAAGGATTCACAGGTAGTGATATTGTCGTTGTTAGTCCTAAAAACTCTGGTGTCAAACGTGCTCGTGGCTTGGCAGAATACCTTGATGCCCCAATCGCTATCATCGACTACGCCCAAGATGACGCTGAACGTGAAGAAGGCTATATCATCGGTGAAGTTGAAGGCAAAACAGCCATCATTGTTGATGATATTCTTAATACTGGTAAAACTTTTGCCGAAGCTGCCAAAATCCTTGAACGTGCTGGTGTGAAAGACATCTATGCCGTAGCTAGCCACGGTCTCTTCGGAGGTGGAGCTGCTGAAATCCTCAACGTTGCACCAATCAAAGAAATCTTGGTGACAGACTCCGTTGCAACTAAAGAAAAAGTTCCAACAAACGTTAAATACATTTCAGCAAGTAAGCTCATTGCCAACGCTATTACTCGTATCTTTGAACGCCAACCACTTAGCCCACTCTTTGCTTATAAATCTAATGAGGACTAAGTTATGGTTTATTTGGACAATGCAGCGACAACACCATTGAATGCCGCTGCTATCTCAGCTATGACCCATGTCATGACTGAAACCTTTGGAAATCCATCGAGTCTTCATGCTTATGGGCGCCAAGCTTCCAGAGAACTCCGTGAAGCACGTGAGGAAATGGCCAAACAGTTCGACGTTCCTGCCCGCAAGCTTATCTTCACTTCTGGTGGGACCGAGGGAAATAATACAGCTATCAAAGGTTACGCCCTCGCCAATCAAGCTAAGGGGAAACATTTGATTACGACGGCCATTGAACACCACTCGGTCCTTCACACCATGGCCTATCTGGAAGAACGCTTTGGTTTTGAAGTAACCTATATTCAACCGAAAAATCAGGTTATCACAGCCCAACAAATCGCTGACGCTCTACGTGACGATACCATTCTCGTTTCTGTCATGTATGCCAATAACGAAACTGGCCAACTGCTTCCTATCAAGGAAATTGGGAACTTACTCGCTGACCACCAGGCTGCTTTCCATGTGGATGCCGTTCAGGTTGCAGGGAAACTTCCTATTCACCCTGAGGAACTCGGTGCCGATTTCGTCTCTATCAGCGCCCACAAATTCCATGGACCTAAAGGTGTCGGCATGCTCTATCATAATGACTTGCACTTTGACAACCTTCTCCATGGTGGTGAACAAGAGGAAAAACGTCGTGCCAGTACTGAAAATCTAGTCGGAATTGTAGGGATGACCGCAGCTTACAAGCAAGCCAGCGACCACTACCAAGACAATTACCAACATGTGGAAACAATTCGTCAGACTTTCCTAGACGCTCTTACCGTTCCTTACGAGATTAATAGCGCTGGTCCTAGCCTACCTCACGTTATCAACATCAGTTTTCCTGGTAAGGAAAATGGTCCTCTCTTAACTCTGTTAGATTTGGCTGGTTTCGCTGTCTCAACGGGCTCTGCTTGTACTGCCGGAACTGTTGACCCCAGCCATGTCATTCAAGCCCTCTATGGCAAGGATTCTGACAAGCTTAAGACTGCTATCCGTATTAGTTTATCAGAGGATAACACTGCTGAAGAACTTCTAGCTCTGGCCGAAAAACTTAATCAAATCATAGGAGACTAACATGGCATTTGAAAAAAGCATTCATTTAGCTGACTGCAAATACCGTTATAGCATCAGCCCCAATGTCAAAAAATTCACCCTACGTGACACGACTTTTGTGCAAAATAAAATCGGAAACTACGAGTTACACCGCCTACTCGAAAAAGTACCTAACTCAGGCGAAGGTTTCCCACTTAAAATCACTATTAACAAAGACTTGACCGGCTTCAAATTGTCCATCACAGACAAATCTGGTCTTCGTAACGTTAATATCTTTAAAAAAGAAGACCACCACATCTTACAAGAAAAATTTTATTTCTTGATGCAGAGTCTAGTTGATCGTCAAGTATTTGAGCAAGAAGAAGTCTAAGACATTTTTCTAGCTACATAGAAAGCGCCTATCCTTGTGATAGGTTTTTTATATCGCTTCATTTACACTCTTTTGTTGCAATCTTCACAATCTTTTCTTAAAATATAAGATATTCAAACTAATTCAAGAAAGGAAAGCGATCAATGACTTTTGAGAAAAACATCCCAAACGCCACCGCCAAACGTCTCTCTCTCTACTATCGTATTTTCAAACGATTCCATCGTGAAAATATTGAAAAAGCAAGCTCCAAGCAAATTGCTGAAGCTATCGGGATTGACCCTGCTACTGTTCGTCGGGACTTCTCTTATTTTGGTGAGTTAGGTCGTCGTGGCTTTGGTTATGACGTGAACAAGCTGATGACATTTTTCGCTGAACTCCTTAACGACAATTCAACCACCAAGGTACTCCTTGTTGGGGTTGGGAATATTGGACGTGCCCTCCTCCACTATCGTTTTCAAGAGCGTAACCGCATGCAGCTGGTCATGGCTTTTGACACGGACGATAACGAATTGGTAGGCACTCAAACTGAGGACAATATCCCTATCTATGGAATTTCTCAAATCAAAGATAAGATTGCCCAAGAAGACATCAAAACAGCCATCCTGACAGTGCCATCTATCAAGGCACAGGAAGTGGCTGATCTTTTGGTTGAAGCTGGCATTGAAGGCATCCTCTGCTTCTCTCCAGTCAACCTTAATCTTCCTCGCCATGTGGTTGTCCAGTACGTGGACCTCACTAGTGAACTACAAACCCTACTCTATTTCATGAAAGAAGAAGAAAAATCAAGGAGAAGTAATGACTAAACCTATTATCGGAATCACAGCCAATGTAAGGCCAAACCCAGCCCATGAAGATATTAAGTGGTCCTATGCTCCAACTGGCTTTGTCGAAGGGGTTCAAAGAGCCGGAGGCCTAGCAATCCTCCTACCTGTTTCTGATCCTTCGGAAGCCAAGAGCTACATCTCCATGATTGATAAACTCATCCTCATTGGTGGACAAAACGTTGACCCTAAATTCTACAACGAAGAAAATCATGCCAGTGAAAATGACTTCTTCCTCGAGCGAGACCTCTTTGAGATGGCACTGATTGAAGAAGCTACCAAACAAAAGAAACCAATCTTTTCAATCTGTCGTGGGACCCAACTCATGAATGTTGCCCTTGGTGGTAGCCTCCACCAAGATATCGAACACCACTGGCAAGACAAACCTTCGGATTATCTTTACCACGAGATGGTGATTGAAGAGCACAGCAAGTTGGCGGAAATTTACGGTCGTGAAACCTCTATTAACTCTTTCCACCATCAAAGCATCAAACACTTGGCCTCTGACCTTCGTGTCATTGCGCGTGACCCTGAGGATAACACTGTTGAAGCGGTTGAGTCAAACACGCCAAACCTTCGCTTCTTAGGCGTACAATGGCATCCTGAGCTTCTCCTAGACAAACGTGAAGAAGACCTCAAACTCTTTGAATACGTCGTTAACGAACTATAAAAGCAACTGAGACTGCACTCAGTTGCTTTTATAGTATTTCTATATTATCGGGACTCTTACTAGAGCTCAAAATCCTCTCTTTCCTCTCGGAAAGAATAATAGGTGGATTTGCCTACAATCAAATGATCAAGGAGACAAATCCCCAAGTCATTGCAAGACCGTTTTATCTTTTGCGTAAAATCAATGTCATTATGACTAGGGTAGGCCTCACCAGACGGGTGATTGTGAACCACTATTAAAGATGTCGCCATCAGATGACAAGCATAATGCAAAATCTCACGAGGCTCTGCAATCGAACGACGCACCCCACCAATAAACACCGTCTTTTGCTGAATGATACGATTCTGCGTATCCAGGTAAATGGCCACCAAATGCTCCTGAGGCTTGTCCCCAATATCCAACATCATACGACGGGCCACCTGCTGACTAGACATAATCTGCTCAGAACGAGCCAACTCAGCCTTCTCAATCCGCTTAGACAGCTCCACCATAGCCTTCAACTCGATAGACTTCACACGCCCAATACCAGGAATGGCCTGAAGTTCATTTAAAGACAAACGAGACAAATCCGCCAAACTCGTCATCCCTTTCAAAATACGACTAGCCATAGATAAGACCGACTCCGACCTAGTTCCCGTCCGCAGCACTATGGCCAACAGCTCCTGATCTGACAAAACCTCCGCCCCCTTCTGCAAGAGACGCTCACGAGGCAAAAGTCCCGACTCCTCAGCTACAATACTATACATAAGAAAAAACCTCCTACTTACTTATTCGTAAGTGGGAGGGGGAAATTAAACGACTGAGGTTTTTTTTAAACCTATTTTTCTTAAAAAGGCCTTTTGATAGGCTGAAAACTTATCCTTGAGTGTCAGTGGTTTCGGAATCTGTTCCATCTCAGCAAGATGAACCTTATATCGTTCGGCATAAGATATTGCTTCAGAAGTTATTATACGATAATCGATTCCTTCATCCCAAACTTTTCGATAAAAGAGATAATCCAGAATATTCTCATCAAAATGATAAAAAATGGGTTTATCCTTTAGTATAATTTTCCCCAAAAAATCTTTTGACATCCACATGGAGCCTTGGAAAACATAGAGTGAATTATTAGTAGCTTTTAGACATTGGTTATTTAAGTCAAGTTCCTGATTATGGTTTAAAGTGCTGATTGAGTCTGTCCAATAAAGTTCCTTAGACAAATCAGCAAACACCAGACCAACCTCTGGAAAATGTGTAAAAATTGATACTAGTCTCTCTTCATCTAATAGCATATCCACTAGAGCATGTCTTGTAGCTTCATCAACAAGGCGACCTTCATTTCCAAAGTCTGATGTGTGGAAATGCCCAACAAAGTCATACTCTCTAAGCTGAGAGTACAAAGATACTAAAGCATGATAATGATTTTCAAAAGTTTGAGAAACAAGCTGGAATCTATCTTTCTCAAAACAATTTAATAAGATAACCTCAACTTCATTTCTATCGATATGGCTTGAAAGGGTAAAATAGTAGAAAGCAGACAAACTTGTGTCCGTAAATACTTTTAGTCTCTCTACATCACTAATGTGTACATGAATAGCTAAACGACAATTGAACCTTGTAATTGTGTTAAAGTTAGAATCAACCATCTTATCATCTAAAAATACCAAACTATCAGGGGAATGATAACGGTTCAGATGCAACTTGATTAGTGCCACCGGATAAGTTGATCGGTTAGTAAGATAATCTAAAAGTAGTTTTCCTTTTTTCTCATCACCTGTAAAAGCTTTCAATTTAATAAAGGGTACCTTATGCTCAAGGGTACTTATTGGTCTGTAATAAGAAAAATCAGGGTGAATTAAATCTTCTGCCTCTTCATCAATGGTATTAAAGACAGCATCATAATGAAAACCTGCTTCAACCAGAACACTAGTAACTTTAGTTTCGTAATTGTCAATAACATCTTGAACGTCGATAAAAGTCTTTATAGAAGTCCAAAATTTTTGAAAGGCATCTGAAGCAACAACATGCTTTTTGAAAGATATAAAATAACTTTGTAGATGCTCATCGAAATATTTGGTTTTTCTAAAATTCGTCATTCCCCAAAAGTCAACATTCGAGTGTTTTTCAAAGCCTTCAACTAGGTCAGTCATATCCCATAGAGGACCAAAGCAAGTATCATTCATGAGTGTGACTAAATCGAAATCCGTTAAATGGTCAAAACCGACATGAGCCATACCATCTCTCCAAGCTGCAAAATCAAAGCCTAGATTTTCTCTTTGTAATACCTTCTCTACACCCAGATCTTTGAGAGTTTGTAATGCGGACCCTGTTAGTTGACTATTTGAAATCACAATAAGTTTAGAAAAAAGTGGTCTAAGCTGCTCTAATTGATAGAGCACATGACCACTTAATTCGTTGTACTTATTATAATGAACATACAACAAGAGACGTTTCATTTATTCCTTAATCTCCCATTTTCCATTTCTCTGAACCATACCAGTTGCAGAATCTTTTGCTGACTTATCATCATCTTCAATATCTGTTCGATTTAAAAGAATGACTGGTGAATTAGCTGAATCAGCAAAAGCAATCATCTGATCATCATTATCTCTTATAGAGACTTGAAGCTTGAGCTTAATATCATTCAGATGAGCCAAACTGCATTTATATGTGAGTGTTTTTCTTCCTGAACCACTGGTCTTATTGTCCAAGGAATTGTCATTATAAATCCAGATACCACGGTCAATATCTGTAATTGAAAAGGCAATATAGGTCTCAATATCTTCATTCACATCATAAGAAATCTCGAATGAAATATCTTGATCAGGACTGATAATATTTTCAGTCAAAAGTTTAACTTGTAAATTAGTGATTTTGGGATTTTCAACCACCACATCATCATTTGAAACTTTTTGACCAGCAGCATTATCAAAGCTATATTGATTGGCAACTTCATCAGGATCACCAACAACTTTGACTAGACCATGTTCAATCAGAACTGCCTTATTACAGTACTTTTTAACCGCTGACATGTCATGGGTCACCAAGATAGTTGTCTTTCCAGATTGCTTACGTTCCATGAAATAATCATTACATTTACGTTGAAAGGCCTCATCACCCACGGCCAACACTTCATCAAGGATGAGGATATCACCTTGGGCCTTGATAGCTACAGAAAAGGCAAGACGAACCTGCATACCACTTGAGTAGTTCTTCAACTTTTGATTCATGAAGTCATGAAGTTCAGCGAAATCTACAATGTCATCATACATGGCGTCTACTTCTTCTGTTGAGAAACCAAGCATAGCCCCATTCATGTAGACATTCTCACGGCCAGTCAATTCTGGGTTAAATCCAACCCCCAGCTCAATGAAAGATACCAACTTACCATCAATGGTAACCTTACCTTTTTCTGGAACATAAATCTCAGAAATAATTTTTAGAAGCGTTGATTTCCCTGAACCATTACGTCCAACAATTCCATAAAAATCACCTTTTTCGACTTCAAAAGAAATATCTTTCAAGACATGTTGCTCAGTATACCCTTTAATCCCTTTAAAGCGATTAACAAGAGTTGTTCTTAGACTCTGGCTCGCCTCAGTTGGCAATTTAAAATACTTACTTACATGATCTACTTTTACAGCAATATTATTTGACATTATAGAATCTCCGCAAATCGTTTAGCATTTCGATTAAAGACAAGGAAACCAATGATAAAAATCACAACAGGAATCGCATAAGGAACAAAAGCAATCAATTTATTGTTAATAATATCCCATCCTCTTGGGTTAACTGGGTCAATGATAAAATGACGCATATCCTGTAAAATCTGAGCGATTGGATTCAGCATCATAACCTTTGCAACAAACGTCTGGTTTCTTTGAAGAAGGTAAGTGATGGAATAGATAATCGGACTCGCATACATACCTGCTTGAAGAACAACTTCCCAGACAGGACCAATATCACGGTATTTAACAAAGAGTGCCGACAAGATAAAAGCAACTCCCATGGCCATTAAGAGAACCTCCATGAAAAGAGGAATAATGACCAAGGTATTAATACCAATCGGAACCTGATTAATTAAGGCAAATGCAAAAACAACCACTAGGTTAATCAAGAAGTTAATTGCAGCTCCTAGTACAGATGAGATAACAATTGTTTGCTTCGGAAAGTTTAGTTTACGTAAGAGATCACCTCGTGAAACAATAGAGAGCATTCCCATATTGGTAGCCTCAGTAAAGAAACTCCAAAAAATCATGGCTAGAAGTAAGCCTACAGCATAGTGTGGTGTCCCGTCATCAAATCTCAAAAAACGAACGAAGACAAGATACATAATTGTAAACATCATCAACGGTTTCAAAATAGACCAAAGATAACCAATAAAAGAACCCTGATAACGTAATTTAAAATCTGTTTTAATCAGTTCCTTAAGTAAAACTCGATTTTTCTGACTAAAGAATTCCATTTAGTCCTCCTTATACATGAATTTTGTCAAAATCAAACTCGTAAATACAAAGGTGTGAAAGGCTCTATTTTTACGATAACCATATGTTTTCAAACGACGATAACGCTCGCCTAACCCTTGATCCATTATAGTCACAAAGTTCTCAACCAGCTCTTTCTTTTCAGCATCCAGTGGCAAAGAAAGAAGATTTTCCGCCTGATTTTGACTAGCCCTAATCAACTTCCAGTATTTATTGAATAAGGTCTGAGGTCGAATCCAATTCTGCATACGTTTACGAAGCGTTCTAGCTCCTAGAACATTATCCGCATGCTGACGGTAAAGTTCTGTCGGTTGATCAACATAAACTAGATTTCCAAATGCTGAAGCGAGCAAACCTAAGTACCAATCATGCATTAGAAGTTCACGGACCTCATTACCAGTCCATAACTCAGCAAGAGCATGATTAATCATAGCGACACCACCCGTAACAGTGTTTTCAGTCATTTCTTGAACCAACTCGGTGTTAGCATGATCTGACTGAGTACGTATCATACTCTCATGAAGAACCTCTAAATCCTGATTCACAACTTTTAAATCAGTATAGACCAGAAGAGGTTTATCAGATGGATAGCGATTAGCTTCATCAAGTTGAACGTATAATTTTTCAGGAAGCCAGATATCATCCTGGTCAGAGAAAAAATAAAAGTCGGATTCTTGGTATTTTAAAAGTGTAAAGAAACTCTTTATAACGCCTAAATTCTCAGTTTGATCTGGATTGATAAAGACAATGCGGTCATCTTCCAAAGAAAAACGTTTGATAATATCTCTCGTTTTATCCTTAGAACCATCATCACGAATTAATAAGGTCCAATCAGTATAAGTCTGTTGCTGAATACTCTCTATTTGCTCTGCTAAAAAGTTCTCGCCATTATAAGTAGACATGAGAATAGTTACTTTCATGATAAAAATAGCTCCTCGTATTCACCCACGATTTTTTCCCAGGTGTAATTTTCTTTCATATTTGCTTTAGCAGCATTTCCCAAGTCTTCAAATGACACTTGACCATCTACAGAATCAATCAAACCCGACAGATTTCCATCCTCTTTGTTCCAATACAAGGCAGTCTCTTGAGCAACCTGATGGTTAAAGTCTACGTTAAAGATAAGGTTGAGATTCGTTTGAGCCAGAGCTTCTAATAAACCTGGATTCGTTCCACCTACTTCATGTCCATGAATATAAGCAAAAGCCTGGTTTCGGATATACTTAAGCAAATCCTGATCATAGACAGTTCCCACAAATTTCACACGTTTATCTTTATCAAATCCTGTTATCCGTCTTAGTTCATCAAAGTAAGGATTACCTTCATGATTACAGATAATAACAAGATCACGTTCTGTAGAGGACTTCATAAACTCTCGAATCGCCGTTTCATAGTTGTTTTCTGGAACAAAACGCCCTAATATCAAATAATATTCTTTTTCTTGAGTTTGCCATTTTTGATACCAATCTCGAACAGAGTCATCCTCAGCAGTCAAGGTCGTCTTTGATAAATCCGTTCCATAAGCAATAAAAGTTGTATTAGACCACGGATAGGTATTATGAATATAAGTCTCAATACCTCGATTATCAGAAATAATGAGGTCTGCATACTTTGTCATTTCTTTTTCAGAGTATTTGAGATAACTTTGAACAGGTTTAGACCACTTAGCACGCTTCCATTCTAAACCGTCAGGATTGACTAAAAGAACTCCACCAATAGACTGAATTTTCTTTGAGAAATAGGCGATGAAGGCACCTATAGTATTTCCTAAAATATAAAAAATCGGTTCCTGAATTCCCTCTTTTTTAATAAACTTCAAACTATAATTGATAGCCATCATATCATAAGCTATAACACGCGCAGGACCTAGTTTGGGAGGATTAACTGTAAAACAATCCGCTCCCTTATAATCAAAATGCTTGCCTGTACGTTCATCCGATAAGCAAGCCACATGATAACGTATTCTAGGCGATACCTTATGCGAGACCAATTTCTCAACAAATGTCTCGAAGCCACCGTACTGAGCGGGTAAACCACGACTACCTATGATAAAAATATCCTTCAAAGTTTACCTCCATTCGCCACGTCTCTAAAATACACAGAATCATACATAGTAGCTTTTATTATACCATTTTGGAAGGTATTTTGCATGACTGAACAGAAAGAGTAAAACAAAAAGGCCGTCAAAAAACGGCCTCTCTATCCATAGACATGGAAAACTATATTCTATCTTAATTTATTTTCTTAAGCTGAAATAATTTCTTTATAGCAGATTTGACACTCTTTGTTAGAGCTTTTTTAGTATTTAGAAAATCTATGTCAGACTTATTGACTTTTTTATGATGCAATTCATTATCCTCAAGCTTTTCAGTAATATTAGCGTAAACACTCTCAAGAGAGTATCTCTCTTTCAAACTAGGAACAGCTTGTACTGCTTCACGTTTCTCTTTATTAAATTGAGCAAGGGTATCTGAAATGATTCTTGTTAATGCTTCTAAATCACCCAAATGGTATATATGACCTTGCTCATTCATATATTCAAAGGCAGATCTGTGTCCTGCATTATCAGATAAAATTGTTGGAATGCCATTTAAAACAGACTCAACGTAAACAAGACCAAACGTCTCCATACTAGATGGAAAAACTGCTAAATCCTTATCAGTAATCATAGACCAAGGATCGTCTACATGTCCTAAAAAGGAAATAGACTTCAGATGATGTTCTGCAATATAATCATCACAAATTTGTTTATAGTCCTCATCCCATGCCCCTAAAAATACAAGCTCAGTTCCTTCTAGATTAAGTAATTGAAAGGCCTTAATCAACTCAAGCTGATTTTTTCTCTGAGTCAAACGACCAACTGAAATGATACGATTATGGAAATTTGAGTCTGTTTTAATCTCTTCTTTTGGATCCATTTGAGTATATGGGGCAAAGGAATAAATCTTTCTGTTAGGAAAATACTTTTCCAAATCTTCTGTTAAAGCGCCCGTAACAGCAAAAATGTCATCTGAGAATTTATCTATAAAGTCCAGTTTTCCCTTATAGTAACCAAATTCTCCCTCAGGAAATTCATGGATTAACCAAAAATGTTTGACATTCTCAAAAGCCGCAGCAAGTGCGCCTTGAAAAACATTTACCGTATTACTGATGACAAGGTCTACCTTGTTATCTACGATAATATTTCGAATATCTTTAATATTCTTATTGTAGGAGGTCACTCGCATAAAATGATTACCTGGTGAGCCACCTGGTGCTTCTTCCCACCACCATTTGACTGCTGTAAGACCATAGGTTTCAATTCCTGCATTCTGCAATGCTGTTCGATATTCTTCTTGAGATGGCACTTTATAATCCGGAAAAACATTCAAGACACGATAACCTTCGTCTACTAGAAATTTCATCAAATTGACGATAGAAATTTCAGCACCATTATCCAGAGTCCCTGTCGGTGAAATAAATAAAATTGTCTTAGTCATAAATTATGCAAATACCCCCCAGTAATGGAAAAGAATCAAATACATAGCAACTAGGAAATTAGCTACTAAAGTCACTGTTGCTATTTTCAATCGTTTATGTCGAGATAAATCGATATTAGCCATATTAGCTACTAGAGGTAATAAAAGAATGATAAATGGCGTAAAATAACGTCCTTGAGAACCAACTGATATATTAGCTCCCTTACCAAGAACAAGAGGTGTCCACTGGATATACATCACTGTAATTGCAGCTAAAATCTCTAATAAGAAGAGAATCCATGATGCATTTGCGAAATCTTTGGTAAAGAAATCCTTCTTGCTTGAGAGAAATAACAGAGTCAAAACCATAATGTCAATGAAAATTAACCAAAGTGGCATTTGCAAGGTAAGATTCCCAAGGTAGCCAAACATTCCAAGGGACAAGATACCATTCAAATTATCATTCAACTCAGGATTGAAAAGTGTATTACGCAAGACGTCTCCATAATGGTGAAGACCACCCTGATTCTTCATCAAAAATTGAAGAACCGCAACAACACCCAAAATAAAGAGAAGATAGAAGACTCCTTTAAATTTCGAAATAAAGGCCTTGACTGCTTGCATTGGACGATTTAGGAAGGCAAGGGCACCTTCAAACTTAAACGGTACAAATGGTATTAATCCCAACACTAGAATGTTATTTGGTTTAGTCGCTAAAAGCAAAATCGCAAGACCTATCACTTGAATAAGATTACGATTGGTAAAACGTTTAGAATAGGCAAGATTGGTGATAAAACCAAGAGCCAACATCACTTCCAAGTAGTTCATCACATCATAAGAAAGAGATGAAGCCTGTTGAACCATAATAGGTAAAAGCGATATAAACATTAGGGCTGTCTTTCCATACTTGAAATAACGTATTAAAAAGTAAATTCCTAGAATATAAGCCAATGCATTAAAAATACGGCCCATATAAATGATCATACCAACTGTAGGACTAATCCAGCTTCCAATCGTCATCCCTATCAACTGTGGAATAAATGAGATTGATTTCAAACTCACACCAAAATGAAAAGGTTCCTTACTCATATCAATTTTTTGAGCAAAAATCTGTTTATATTCTGCCAGTTTAACCTTATCATTACTTGGAATCTCGTTCATCCACTTAAAAGATTTCTCAGTTGGTTTATGTAAAGTTTCCCATGTCATGCGTGCATGATTTGTCTCATCTGGCACACGATTAATCGGAAATACAAACATAAATGAGAAAATAAAAATCGTTGCTAATATGAAAAATAAATTTTCAACTTTTATCTGTTTAATTCTGTTCAAAATAAGTCACCATTTCATCTTTCTTGCTTAAGGTACAATTTCCAAGGACCTCTCGGTAAGCTGATTCAGCTAACTTTTGTCTTAAATCTGGAGATAAAACTAAAGCCTCTAGCTTGTCAAACCACTGATCATCAGTAGCTAACAGACCTGTTTCACCATCAATAACCACATCCGAAAAAGCTCCTATCTTGCTCGCTACTGTTGGCACTTTTACCAAAGCAGCTTCAATCCACTTAATCTCAGATTTGGCACGATTAAAGATAGAATCCACAAGCGGTGCCAGGTTAATATCAACCTCGCTAATCAAGGCAGGCAGTTTATCCCAGTCCACATAATCGTGAGTGACAATTTGATTTTCAAAGAGCTTCATATCTTTTGGAATATCAAGAATTCCGACAATATGTAATTGAACATTACTATATTTTGTAAGCAGTTGCTTAATAGCTGGTTTAATCAATTCAAAATTCTCATTATGACTAATTGAACCAGAGAAATAACCAATCTTAACAATGTCTGATACTTGAGAATAGTCCTTAATAAATTGACTACTGATAGAGATTAACTCATCAGAGGCTAGATTACGATTAAGCAAAACCTTGCTTTGATACTTCTTCAACTCCTCTTGCAACTGGTTAGTTGAAGTAATGGCACCATCACAGTTCTCTAACATATAACCGTAATTACGAACTCCGGCATCATAATTTCCTTTTTCAACCGGATCAAGACCTTGTGTGTAACTCAATTGGTCCGTGTAAACCGTATCAAATACCAAATCATCTATATCAAAGAAAACAGGTTTTCCATATTCTTTAGCCAAATGGCAGAGACGCAGAAGCTCAGGCGAAATTGGAGAACGATAGATAATAATATGACTAGCATTTTGAGCCATTGACAGTTGTAAATCTGATAGGTTAACAACCTTAACTTCAAAGCCATGCTTACGCAATTGCTCCGCCTTATTCAAGACACGGTAGCGAGTACACTGTGGAATAATATTTTCAACACCATCAATCAGTAAAATATATTGTTCCCGAGGAACAGCCTTGAATTTATTGACAATATCTTGCAAGATTGAAACGGGGTAATCTGTTTTCTCAGCAACATACTCTAGCAAATCAGGGATTTCTGATTCACGCTCAAGACCTTGCCACAAGAATTGGTCTTCATCATAATTTTTCAGAGCCGTGTATTTCACCAAAGGACTACCTGCTTTGAGCATCTTAAGTGGGTGGATATACATGGCAGAGTCTTCGTATTCTTGCACGACAGCATCAAAACGATAACCTAAATCAGCAAAATACTTGGTAAAACGTGTCTCATGTCGTCCAATAGCCTTGTCACGAGAATCTGTGTCTGTCAAATGTGTCCAATATTCATAAAAAGCATCATCATTTAACATGAGCTTTTCAATAACCAAGAAATAAGATTGAAGATGCTTAGGAATATAGCCGTATGGGTTCTCCTTAGTAACATCTTCTTGCTCTTCTCCAAATGAAATCCCCCAGAAATCAAGATGCCTATCAGTCATCTCTTGACAAAGCTGAGACAAATCTCTCATTGGTCCAATATTGGTATCATTGACCAAGAACAGTTGATCGTAATCTTTAAGCTTATCTTTACCAAAAGCAAAGATACCCTCTCTAAAGGCTGCTGTGTCATATCCCTTA
Source organism: Streptococcus raffinosi (assembly GCF_030284685.1). Classification (NCBI taxonomy): domain Bacteria; kingdom Bacillati; phylum Bacillota; class Bacilli; order Lactobacillales; family Streptococcaceae; genus Streptococcus; species Streptococcus raffinosi. The sequence continues at coordinate 165,907 of NZ_JASUZV010000002.1, read as the reverse complement.
TTGTCACGGGTCAAAACTTGTCCATAAGGTTCAAGTTTATTGACATCATCAACATGAAGCTGACCGTTTACAACAACAATGACATCATCCATTAACGGGGATAAGGCCTGTAAAAATCGTAATTTGTATTCTTGCAAACGATTTTCAGATTCGAAAATGACATAGACTAGAGCTCTTTTACCAGTAAATGACAGGGCTGAACGTTGACTATTTCTAAGACGACGTAACTGACGAACCTTAAGTGGTGTCACATGACGACGCAGTTGTACAGCTTTGACTTTTAAAGCTCTCAAATAATTTTTAATAGCTTTTGGATTCTTTGCAATTACTCCAGCTGTCTTGATAGGAGTGATAAGGGCGTTACCTAAACGATATGACAGCGAACCTCGGATAAGCTCCATTTCTTCATGAGCGTCTTTCAGTTGTTTAGACTGCGTATATTTTCTTCGTTCAAGCTGATCACGCTCTTTTTTCAATTGGTGAACATAGTCAGTTACTTTATTATGATGTTTCAGCAATTTATCTAAGCGTTCTTCTAAAACCATGAGATTGCCACAAACAGCACGATAGATTTCATGAGGAAGTTTATCAAGATATTTCTCCAAAATCTCAAGATATACTTCATAATGATAGCGAACAGAGTCACGCCCAGAAATGGATCCCGTTTCAAAAACACGATAGTTAAGCTTAGTATTTGGTTGATATACTGCTTTAGCTCCATTATTAATAATGAGATTCAATAAAAAGTCATAATCTTCAAGCTTTTTACGATTTAACTTCTCATCATAACGAGCATCCCCAATAATACTTCTACGAATCAAAGAACAGTTATCGATGAAACTAGCATTTAGAAAATCTGTTAGATCAAATTCACGACTTTTAAGATAGTACTCCTCTTTTTCAGGATTAAAAAGATCACAATATGCAATATCAGCATTTGTTTCAATCAATTTGCTATGCAACTGCTCAATATAATCCATATCCAGGTAGTTATCGCTATCTACAAACAGCAAATAGTCTCCTTTGATTAGACCAAGCCCCATATTCCGATTCTTTACAACACCTAGATTTTCATGAGATTCAAAGCTTGTCTCAAAAGGTGAATCTTTCAAAACCTCTTGGATAATTTTAGCTGAACTATCCGTCGAACCATCATCCAAAACGATTAATTCGATATTTCGATAAGTCTGATTAAAAATACTTCGCAAGCATTGCTCAATATACTTTTCGTGATTATAACAGGTAACAACCACTGAGATTAAATTATTCATTTTTCCATCCATTTTGTTTAACAAAATATCAATTAGTACTTGATAACTACTAACATTACTAGCTTCAAAGATTACGGTGATAACCAATCTTTGAAGGTGCATACTACCTCAATTATACTATAGTTTAAACAAAAAAGAAAAAGTCCTCTTGCTATTGAGAAACAAAAAAAGCAGAGCGAATCTGCATTTCATTATCTTAATATTAGCTCGTTAGCCATTTGTCTTCTGACTCTTCACATATTGTTTCATTAGCCCCTTAGCTATCCACTTTGGCCAAAAGAGTTGGTACATATACAAATCTTCTTTACTACGAGTATTATCAGCAATAGTCCTAGAAGTCTCAGACTCTTCATGAATTCGGTGACACATAAGCTTATCTGCTACATAGATAAAACGTCCCTTGAACTCGCTAATCTTATACCAAGCATACCAGTCAAGGCTAACCTTCATCTCCTCATCAAAATAGAAATTCTTCAACTTTTCAAGATTATAAGTGACAGCCGGACAACAAATAGGATTTCCAAAAGCCATCACACGATTGCGCCAAAAATGACTAGCTGGAAAAAGATTCAAGGTTTTGAGCATCAAGGTTTTGATCTTAAGATTTGTATTGGCAGGAATCTTAAGACCATTTTTTTCTTCAAAATAATCAGAATATCCGATTAAAACATCAGAATTCCTTTCCATTTTGCCCAATACTTTATCAGTGTATTCTGGCTCATAGTAGTCATCTTGATGAGCTATTGTAGCATATTTAGTCTCTACAAAAGACATAGCATTGTTCCAATCCTTACCAATTCCTCCACCTTGTTTAGTATAAAATGGGATAGCATAACGCTGGCAAAGTTCCTTAATCGAATCTAAGGGCGTTGAACTATAACAGATGATTTGTGATTTAAGAGTTTGATTTTTCAAAGATTGAATACAAGCTTCTAGATAATCACTTTCTCCATAAGCACAAATTACCCAAGTATGATTATCCTTCATTCTTTTCCTCTTTCTCTTCTACATGACTTTTTAGAATAGATAATTCTTGAACTAAGTGCTTAATCTGCTCCTTTTGCTTAGACACAGTCAATGTTTGCAAAAAAGCGATGACCAGCAAGAAAAAGATAGCAAGTGACAGCAAAAAATTCGAAGTCAGTTCAAATCCAAGTAATCCTGCAAAATAAACCGGAATAACATCAAAAATGGAAATAACAATCATTACCAGACTGATGACAATCCACATGAAGGCTTGCTCAAATAAAATATTATTTTTATTGATATTTCTAATGACTAGATAAAGGAAAAAGATTGAAGCTATCAACATCACTATAGATAAAACTGACATTATTCACTCTCCCTCATAAATGCTGCAATAACAATAGATGAACACACTTCAAGCATATAACGAATAGATTTAATTGGCGTTATGGAAGAAACACCTCCAGTACGTTCAAACATATTTGCTGGTTGTTCAACAACTCGATATTTACGTTTCAAAATATGAACAATAGTCTCAGGTTCTGGATACTTGATTGGATAACGTTTAGCGAATTGTTTGATAATAGCTTTATCAGCCAAACGATAGCCCGATGTCGTATCTAAAACTCTTTGGCCTGTCGTCCATTTGATGAGATTAGAAATCACACTAATTCCAAAACGTCGCATAAACGTCGTTTGAAATTCCGACTTAACATCACCAACAAAACGAGAACCAATAACTAAATCTGCTTCATTTTTTCGAATTGGCTCAAGCAGTTCTGATAGAGACTCAATATCATGCTGTCCATCACCATCAAATTGAACAGCTACATCATAGTCATGCTCCAGTGCATATTTGTAACCTGTTTGAACCGCACCACCAATTCCAAGATTCATGACAAGATTAACAGCATTAAAATGATTCTCTTTCAAAATTTCTTTTGTCTTATCCGTTGATCCATCATTGATCACAACATAGTCCAACTCAAAATCAACTTTCTTGCGGTAATTCAAGATACTTGTTACCGTGTCGAAAATGCTTTCCTCCTCATTGTAGGCAGGAATAATCATTAAAACTCTCAACTACTTCTCCTTTCCTTTACAGTATAATTTTGAAAACAGTGAGACAAGTCTCAAACGCTCGAAGGTTCTAAAAGTCAATACCGAAACAACGGTTTGCATTCGTTCTCCTGTTATTTCCGATGATAAGGGGGTTAAACTTGAATCAATATTTTCTTTAGAAATCCACTGCTTAATTTTTCTATATTGATCCATAAATGATGAGCTAGAAGCTGCTCTCCCAGAAAAAAGTAAATACCAAATATAGTAGCGTTTGATAAAATAACGAATATATTTTGAATCACCAGCAACTTGAAGTAGATGGCTCAAGAAGTACACAATATCTATATTCGGATTAAACCCTCTTTGTGATGTATTTGAAATACTTTTCTCGTTAAAATACCAATTGTAGCCATTATAATCAATTATTTTTATCTTTTCCGTTAAATTGTAAGCTGATAACGTAAAAATAACATCCTCACCAATTGGATAATCAAAAAACTCAATCTCATTATCGATTAAAAATGAAGTTCGATAGATACGTGCCCAAGGTGCAACTATAATATATTTAGACCATTCAGACTGTGTGAGGTCTTGCTTGAAAAGTGTCTTCAAGTCCTGATTAACACGCTTATAGCCACCAAGAACAATATCTAGTTGTTCTTGATCTATTGCATTATAAAAACGCTCTAAATAATCAGAATCAACAAAGTCATCATTATCAATAAAGACGATATACTCACCCTTAGCGAGGTGTATGCCTTTATTTCTAGTTTTAGCAACTCCCTCGTTTTCCTTATCAATAACCCTGATACAGTCATTTTTAGAAGCATAACTTTTTATAACTTCTAAGGTGTTATCTGTAGATCCATCATTCAAAAGAATAATCTCATAATCTTTAAATGTTTGGTTTAAGAGTGAATCTAAGCACTGTTTAATACCCTCTTGAGCATTATATACAGGTATAACTACGGAAACGATTGGATTAGACATATGATACTTTCTAATTATTTTACTGTTACACATTAAAACTTTTTATATAATTTCATTAGGTGTGGGAATATCTTAATTGATAAATTCACTCCAAATAATCTAGTTAGTAATCCAGTGTATTTAAAGGATTTATTTTTTATTTCATTTGAAAATTTAAGAAGAAATTTATAATCTCTAAGTAAACGTTGAATCTCAGGATGACTAGAATATTGATTAACAAAAGGTAGGATTGAAATATAAGAAATCGCAAAATAAATATTCAATGCATCCTTAACATTAGAACTCAATTTGTCAATGTCAGTTAAACCAATTTCAATGCTCTTTAAAATATCAATTACATTTTGCTCCTTAATGATATTAGTAATACTTCCTAAGCGATTCTGTCTATATTGATAACAGTCTACATTCAAAATCGAATAAGAAGATATTAATTTTAATAGGTCTGCGCAATATAAACAATCCTCAGATAAAAAGCCAATAGGAAAATCCAAACCTTGTTTAAACAGATTTCTCCTCACACATTTATTCCACGCTGGTGCAGTTAAAACTTCATTTTTAACTAATTCAGCCAATTCATCATTGATATCACCTTGATTAGGAATAAAATCGAAACTAACTTTAACACTATCATCTAATCCGTGATATTTATTATAAGAAAATACGATGACATCACTTCGATAGTTTTCAATATTTTCCGATAGTGTATGAAGAAATTCTGGATTACTCCAAAAGTCGTCCCCATCAACAAATAATAAATAATCTCCCTTAGATTCTTTGATACCAGTATTTCTTGCTGAAGATAAGCCACCATTTTCTTGATGAATAGTTCTAACAACTTCATATTTAGAGGTTAATTGATCGCAAAGATTTCCAGTTTGACCATCTGTAGAACCATCATCAACAATAACAACTTCATATTCAGAATTAGGGAAATTTTGATTTGCAAGACTATCTACACATTCTTCTAAATACTCTGCCACGTTATAAGCAGCTACCACAATTGAAAATTTCATTTTAATTTTTCTTCCTAAAAATTGTATATGGATTCGTTATAAAATAAATTACTAGAGATGTCAGTAACCATGCTATCATCGCACAAAGAAATGATAGGGATGCCCCAAAAATCTCAAATTTAGAAACTAAAGGCTTAGCCGTTAAGAGTGATACAGTGTAACCTACGACAAATGAAATCACTAAAAAATGCTGCTTTCTAAATATCGTCAAGATATTATCACATACTGTTGAAAAGGTACTTGCAATCCCACCTAATAACAAAACTACAAAACTAGTTTGGTACTGTTTTAGATGAGTTCCATATACAATATCCAGTACTGGAATCGCTATAAAAGCACCAACAAGAAAAATGAAGGTACACGTACCAAGTAGAATCTTGAAGAGATTATTCTTGTAAGTTATAAAATGCGAAATCTTCTTTTCTTCCAAGAAAACTGCAAGTTGGGTAATCATTGGTCTTAGAAACACAATCATCAGATTCATGGCAAAAATGGGTGTGAATAAAATACTAAAATCCCTCTGAACACCGTTACCAATTAGTCCTTGGTTAAAAATATCATTCAATGCATATTTAGGTTGGTTATAAATTGAAACCAGCAAAAAAGCATTAATAAATAAAGGCAAACAATCTTTCAATACACTAATGATATTACCAGGCTTAACACTTAAAGGATTCAATCTATGGAAAACTTTTGAATTAGGATAGTCAAATAGAGCGATAAATACGAATGAACTGATTGTTTGTGCAATCACTGACCACAATAGATTTTTAGAGATAACTAAAGTTAAAGCAAATACAATTGTTGAGATAGTATTTCTCAGGAAAAGAGACTTCCCAGCAATATCCAAACGTTCCTGCTGCTGAAACAATCCTTGAAAAACATCTGATAAAGCTTCACTAACTCGGAAGAAAGAGACCCAAAATATGATTCCAACATTCGAATGCGTGTTTGGATTAAAGATTAGATAAGCCACTAAAAGAAGAACCATTGCAATATTAGAAATGATCCTAGTAACAAAATAGGTATCAAAAGAATACTTTTCTCTTATATCTGTTGCTTGAAAGTCTCTGACTTGAAAACTAGCAACAATAACAAATAGGTTTGCAATCGCATAGGCAAAACTATAAATATCTGCCGAGACACTATTCAAGGCGCGTGTAACAATAAAAAGAAGTATAACAGAAACAGCTGCTGAAGACATACTTCCTAAAATATTCCAAAAGAAAACCTTTTGGGCAGATACTTTTTTCAACTATTTTCACTCTCTTTCGACACATATATTCCACTAATTATATCATATTCTCAATGAAAAAAGAGAGAACAGCATTATTACACCTGTTCTCTCTTTTGAAATCAAAAAATATTTGAGTTTATTTCACTTCCTGTTTGTAAAACTCTTTCAAAGCATCTTGCCATGTTGGAATGACAAATCCGGTAGCCTTAGCTTTTGCCAAGCTCATTGTTGAGTTAAGTGGACGTTTAGCTTTAGCTGGGAATTGGCTTGAATCTACAGGTTTCACCTCAACATCAGTGTCTTTGAGGATTTCAACCGCAAAGTCATACCAAGTTGTATCTTCAGCCGCATCGTTAGACAAGTGATAATAACCATATTCCTTACGGTTCTCAGCTAAATAGGTCATAAACTCTGCCAAAGTACGTGTCCAAGTTGGACGACCATGTTGGTCATTAACGACTGTAAGTGTCTTGTGAGTCTTAGCAAGATTTTGCATAGTGAAGACAAAGTTCTTACCATAGTTACCGAATACCCACGCAGTACGAATGATGTAGAAGTTAGAAACATGTTTTTCAACAAGTTCTTCACCCATGCGTTTTGTACGACCATATTCTGTCTGTGGATCTGGTTTGTCATCAACTTCCCATTCTTGTCCAACTGGTTTTTCACCATCAAAAACGTAGTCTGTTGAAATATAAACAAGCGTTGCACCATACTTTTCTGAAGCTTTAGCGACATTTTCAGTTCCTGTCACATTAATAGCATAGTCAAGTTCTTTGCCTTCATCTTCAGCGGCATCCACTGCAGTGTAGGCTGCACAGTGGTAGACCAAACTTGGCTTCACTTCTGCGAACACTTCGTCTACTTTCTCAGCATTTGTAATGTCCATCTCAGCTACGTCTACTGCTACATATTCTTCGTTGCGTTCGTCAAGAAGGTGACGAAGTTCAGTTCCGAGTTGGCCATTTGCACCTGTTACTAGAATCATATTTTTCTCCTTGTAATTAAATAATATTAGTTTCATTTTAACAAAAAAAGCAGAAAAAATCTGCTCTCGTATAATAAATTTTAATCACTTCATCACGACAAAAAGTTGATTATCTTTCCTATAAATATCGTACAATTTGGTCGTTTCTAATTGTTTATATTCTGAATTTAAGGTAGTCGCATCAAAGGGTTTAAAGTCAATATCTAATTTAGTAATCGCATTAAACCTCATTGTCATATCCCAAGAAACATTAGTATTAGGCATTATCAAACTACTTATCATTGGATAAACTGAAGTTGCATTTTCATAAATAGGTGAATTAGCAACAAAACGATTAATATTTACCACATTATTTTTATCAGTTAAATACTTATTCAAGCTGTTCCCTAGCATAGTGCTTTGTACTGTGAATGTACTATTCTGTTGCTTTAAGTTGCTAACATAAATAAATGAAAAAGCAAGGAAGTAAAAAATAATTAAACTTGAAAGTACTGATTTTAAAATATTAATAAATTGTTTTCTATTGGTTATTCCCAGAGCAACTACTAAAACGATAGAAGAAAATATTCCCAACCCGTATTCATACCTAGGTCTCAATAGATAAAATTGTTCCGAAAGTATTAGGTAACTTCCGTAACTAAAAATACTTCCCAAAACAAGCCAAGCAATTGTTAAAGCAAATGTTAATAGTTTCTTTTGCTTACTAGTACTTATAATATTGAATACCAATAAAACTATAACTATTAGAAATAGTAGAATCCAAATTTTTGAACTTTGAAGATATATATTTTTTAGGTAGCCTTTAGTATTCGCTAACATAATACTAGGAAGATGTAATAAACTTGGGATACTTCCTTGGTCAGCAAAAATCGGTGGCTTGATAGTAATTTGTATTTTATATAAAACCATACCCCCAACATAGGATAAAATTGAACATACTAAACTCTTTATATTCAATTTACCACCGTAGACTACTTCTAAAAAGAGAAGTGTTAGCGTCATGAGAATATAAATTCCCGATGATGCTTGGTATGAATTACACATGAGATAAATACATACAACCGAACATAAACTAAATAGTTTCCTAGACTCCCAAAAGATAAAAGGAAACATTGACACTAAGATACTCAGTGACATAAATGGGTTGTCAAACCTAAAGCTCAAAGGCTCTAAAAACCAAGGATTTATTCCAATAATAGTTGATGCTAAGGCTAAAACAGGAGTAACCTTTTTCGATGGAAACAATACAAACAACAATATAGTGCTTGCAAACGTTAATATAAAGGCTGAGATAATATTTGTGGTTAGACCTGGATCAGTTAAATGAGCCCCTCCCTGGATAAGTCGTGCTGAGACTTCACTCAAATATCTAGAATAGTGTTGAGAAAATCCAGTATATCCCAAAAGTTGTCGACCTATATCATCAATATACGGGAACTCTGCTAAACTGATGTTGATATTAACCAAGAGGTAAAAACCTAAGATAAGAGATAAAACAAATTTATTTTTCTTAATATAGTTCTTTAAATTATTAAATACTCCTAAAAACTCTTCAATCATTTTCAACCCTTCTCCTTAATTATATACACTGGTCGTTTCTTAGTTTCTAAGAAAATCTTGGAAATGTAGTGACCGATAATACCAAGCGCTAAGAGCTGAATACCTCCGATAAAGAGGATAATAGAGACAAGACTCGCCCAACCAGCTACGCTTCCACCAATGGTCAACTTTCTGATAATGACGAAAACAATTCCAACCAAAGAAATCAAGAATGAGAAGGTTCCTGCCCATGTAGCTAGTTTCAAAGGAACTTCTGAAAAGTTGATAAAACCATCTAAAGAGTAATTCAATAGTTTCCAGAAAGACCAAGAGGTTTCTCCAGCTACACGTTCACGATTTTCATAAGAGACATAGGCCACATCGAAACCAACCCAAGAAAAGAGTCCCTTTGAAAAACGATTAACCTCTTTGAGTTCTAGGATAGCATCAACAACCTGGCGAGTCATCAAACGAAAATCACGTGCGCCATCAACCATCTCGGTATCAGAAACTTTGTTAATTAGCCAATAGAAAGTCTTGGCAAAAATGGAACGAATCGGAGGCTCTCCCTTACGGTCAGCACGACGAGTCCCAACAACATCATAACCTTCTTGAATCTTGGCATACATCTCAATAAGCAGTTCAGGCGGATCCTGAAGGTCAGCATCCATAACTGTCACATAATCTCCCTGAGCTGCTTCAAGGCCTGCAAGCAAGCCAGCTTCCTTACCAAAATTACGTGAGAAAGATAGATAGTGAACATTTTCAAATTGCTTTGAAACCTGTCTCAATACCTCTAAAGTTTTATCTTTAGAACCATCATTCACAAAGTAATAGTTAAACGCTAGTTGATTGGCTATCTGCTTTTCAACAGCCTGACAAGCTTCTAAAAACGGATGAATAGTCTCTTCTTCGTTATAACAGGGGACAACGATAGCCAGTGTTTTCATAAACGTTCTCCTAACGAATACCTAGAGCGATACGGGCATAGCGGCTCATTTTTTCTACAGACCAAGCTGGCGTCCAGACCAACTTCACTTCAGTCTTAGTGACTTCTGGCACCTCTTTCATGGCATCATGAATTTGGTCTGTCAAAAGATCTGCCAAAGGACAACCTATCGTTGTCAAGGTCATATCAATCTCAGTGGAACCATCCTGCTCAAAACGGATGTCGTATATGAGGCCTAAGTTAACAATATCAATCCCTAGCTCTGGGTCGATAACCATTTCCAGGGCTTCCAAGATACGGTCTTTGATTTTTTCAATTTCTGCTTCAGTATAGGTCACTTCAGACATAGCTTTTCCTCCAAAATCAGGGCCCTACATCAGGCCCTACTCCATTTTACTCTCTTAGTCTTCAATAAAGTCCTTAAGCTGTTTACTGCGGCTTGGATGGCGCAATTTACGAAGGGCTTTCGCTTCAATCTGACGAATACGTTCACGAGTAACGTTGAAGACTTTACCAACATCTTCTAAAGTACGCATTTTCCCATCATCAAGACCAAAACGGAGACGAAGAACGTTTTCTTCACGGTCTGTCAAAGTATCAAGGACTTCATCCAATTGCTCACGAAGAACGACACGAGTCGTGTAATCGACTGGATTTTCAATAACTTCATCTTCGATAAAGTCACCCAAATGACTGTCATCTTCTTCACCAATAGGTGTTTCAAGTGAGACTGGTTCTTGAGCAATCTTGAGGATTTCACGGACCTTATCTGGTGTCATACCCATGCGCTCTGCAATTTGTTCAGGTGTGGGGTCTTGGCCCAACTCTTGCAAAAGATTACGTTGCTCACGGACCAATTTATTGATGGTTTCAACCATGTGAACTGGGATACGGATGGTACGTGCTTGGTCTGCGATGGCACGTGTGATAGCTTGACGGATCCACCATGTCGCATAAGTTGAGAATTTGAAGCCTTTAGAGTAATCAAATTTATCAACGGCTTTCATAAGCCCCATGTTACCTTCTTGAATCAAGTCCAAGAATTGCATACCACGTCCCACATAGCGTTTAGCGATTGAGACGACCAAACGAAGGTTGGCTTCTGCCAAACGTTGTTTAGCTTCCAAGTCACCATTTTCGACAGCGATAGCCAATTCTTTTTCCTCTTCATTACTCAAAAGAGGGACTACCCCAATTTCTTTGAGGTACATACGAACAGGGTCATTGACCTTAGCTGAGTTTGAACCAAGAAGCTCCTCGTCTGTCAATTCCTCTGGTTTTGGTGCTTCAACAACATATTTAGATGAAGGGTTTCCATCCTTATCAGTGATAGAGATACCACCGTCTGTCAAACGTTCCAAAAGGTCATCAATACCGTCAGCATCAAGAACAAATGGGATAACCAGTTTTTCTGTGACTTCATCATCAATTGCTGTACCCGCTTTTTTGTGGTTACGAATGAAATCAGCGACTTGAACGTTAAATGCTGTATTTTGTTTTTTCTTTGCCATGTGTTACTCCATATCTCGTTTTTGGGCGATAAGCATCTGCAGGGCTTCCACCGCTGCATCCACATCACCATGGTTACTTGATTCTCTTATTTGTTTACTTTGCTTACGAAAGTCCAGTTCCCTCAGAAAATGATTTCTACGCTCTTCAATAGCCTGGACTTCTTCTAAACTGGTTTCAGGTGGCAAAATCTCCTCTAAAACCTGATAATAGGCTGTTTGTACCTCTTGAGGAAGCACAGACAAAGCTACCGTGTCAATCTGGCCATCCTGCTTAAGAACCTGATAAAGCTCCTCTAGCTCGGCTGTCTGGAAGAAAAAATCATCCCGCATCCGGTAATCATTCAAGATCATAGGATGATTAAGCATGCGATGGAAGAGTTGATTTTCCGCCCGACGGAGGCCTGTAATCTTAGGCGTAGATGGTAGCTTAACCGTTCCTCTAAATCCTGACGCAGAAGACTCATAACTACTATTGCCGGCAGCCGATAATTGAGCCGTCTGCTGATTTCTCAAGGCCAGGCGCTCGTTGTTAACTGCTTGCTCAACTTGGAAAAAGTCAAAGTCAGGCAGTAAGTCAGCCACCTTAGAAATGTAGGAATTTTGCGCCGTCACAGATGGTGACTTGGCAATAATCTTTGCAATCTGCTCAACATAAGCAATCTCTGCTTGAAGATTATCTACATTAGCAGGCTTAAGTTGGCCAATCCAAAATTCCACATCTGAGATACGAGACTCGACCAACAGTTTGCCCAAAGCCTCTTCAGATGTTTTTTGAAGGTACTCATCAGGATCCATATTGTCTGGTATTTTAACAATATCGACCTGAAAGTCCGACAAAAGCTCCAAAGACTTAGCAATAGCATTTTGCCCAGCCTTATCACCATCATAAGTCAGAACAATCTTCTTGGTTAGTTTGCGCAGACGATTGACATGTTCAGGCGTCAGAGCCGTTCCCATAGAAGCTACAGCATTAACCTGCCCAGCCCTATAAGCAGCAATAACATCCATGAAGCCCTCCATCAAATAGACTTCATGAGTCTTCTGAATCACTGGCTTAGCCTGATCTAAGTGGTAGAGTTCATAGGATTTATTGAAAATACGAGTAGCTCTGGTATTTTTGTACTTAGCTTGCCCTTGTTCAATAGCTTCCTTAGTCCAAACACGACCTGAAAAACCTATTGTCTTACCGAATTCATTTTTGAGCGGAAACATGATTCGATTTTTAAAGGTATCGAAAAGACGATTACTTTCAGAAAGATTAAAAAGACCTGATTCTGTCAGCACCTCTTCGTCGTATTTTTTGGAAACAGACTGATAGAGATAATCTGGTTCGTCAGGGGATAGACCAATCTGAAAGGCCTTAAGTAAATCGTCAGTCATGCCACGCTCATAAAGATAAGCACGCGCCGCCTCTCCTATCTTAGTCGTCATCAGTACGGCATGATAGAATTTAAGAGCATCCTCATGAAGATCATAAAAAGCTTGATTTGGAGAATGCTGCTGTTGGGCTTGCCTTGGCGCATCTATCGTAACTGCGATACCTAAGCGATCTGCCAGAACCTTGACACTTTCTTGGAAAGAAATCTGACGGTATTCTTCTAAAAATTTAAAGACATCCCCAGACTTTCCACAACCAAAGCAATGGTAAAACTGCCTGTCCTCAATAACGTTAAAAGAGGGGGTTTTCTCCTTATGGAAGGGACAAAGTCCGAGGTAATTTCGACCTGCTCGATTTAGACTGACAACTTCACCAATCACGTCAACGATATTGGTGCTGCTCTTAATATCTTCTATTAAAGCTTTGTCAATTGCCATCTACTCGCCCCCTATCTTACCATAATTGCATTACCCTTAATTATAGCATGATGAAAAATGAAAGTAAAATAAAAATGATTTTTCTGAGCAAATCCCTTGTCAAGGTATACAAAATCGGATAAACTATTAAAAGTAAATAAAAGAAAGGAATCATTGTCAAAATGATTAAAGAACTTAAAGACTTTTTGTTCAAGGGGAATGTCCTTGACCTTGCTGTAGCCGTTGTTATGGGGGCTGCTTTCAACGCTATCATTACTTCACTTGTTGGTGATATCATCACACCACTTATCCTTAACCCAGTTGTTAAGGCTGCTAACGTTGAAAACCTTTCTAAATTGTCATGGAACGGTATCGCATACGGTAGCTTCTTGAGCGCAGTCATCAACTTCATCATCGTTGGTACTACTCTCTTCTTCGTTGTTAAAGCTGCTGGTAAAGCAACTGCTCTTAGCAATAAAGCCGCTAAAGAAGCTGCTGAAAATGCTGCTGAAAATGCTGGTCCATCACAAGAAGAATTGCTCGCTGAAATCCGCGACCTTCTTGCAAACAAATAATCTCTATTTGTTTAACTAAAAGCATATGAAACTAAGATGTCTGATAATTATTAGACATCTTTTTCGTTTTAGTAAAACCAACTGTATTATCTATTCGCTAAAACAGAAAAAAACTTGAGAATATACTCAAGCTTTTTTGCTATAGAATCATTCTTAATTAGAATTTTTTACGTTTGCGAGCTGCTTCTGATTTACGTTTACGTTTTACAGAAGGTTTTTCGTAATGTTCACGTTTACGAGCCTCTTGAAGAGTACCAGCTTTAGTCACAGAACGTTTGAAACGACGAAGAGCGTCGTCAAGTGATTCGTTTTTACGAACAACTGTTTTTGACATTGAATTCACCTCCTCAAGATAATGTAACATTTTACACGTTCTATTCAAGTATACAAAACTCATCTTTGTCTGTCAAGAAATATCTTTTAGGTTTCCACCTTTTGAAATTCTAGATAGGTTTTTACTTCCTTAGGCATAATAAAAATTTCTCTAGTCAATACATATACAGAGCATTTTAAATAGTGAGATGACCTAAGTATCACTTCAAAAGCCTTGGTGTAGTCCTTTCTCCAATAAGGAGATTATTAACACAACTTTCTGCCACGATAAAACGCCTAAAACTTCTATAGTTTCAGGCGCTGGTAGTTTTGAGATTCTAGGTTTGAAACCTCCTTAGGAAACGATAAGTTCCAACTTCACCTAAGGAAAGTCTCAAAAAGAAGACTTGGTCTTCAAGCTAACTAGAGAAATCATCTCCAGTTCCTATTTTAGTCAACTGCTGTGTATTTAGAAGCATCCTTGATGTACTCGTCGTAAGTACCATTATCTTTCAATTTCTTGATCACTTTATTAACAGCTTTTTTCAACTTGTCATTACCTTTAGCCATGGCAACAGCTTTCGCATCGCCATCATCAACTTTAAGGGCAACGCTTGCCAAAGTTAAATCTGAATTTTGGGCTACATAGCCCTCTGCTACTGGTTTTTCAAGGTCAACAGCATCAACTTGGCCAGATTTGACTTCGTTAATAGCTTCACCCATAGCTGTAAGTGATACGACTGTTGAATCTTTCAATTGTTTCTTAGCAAGGCCTTCTTCAATAGTTCCTTTTTGAACGGCTACTTTTTTACCTTTGAAAGCATCTAAGCTTGAGTAATCAGCGGCTTGATCTTTACGTACGATGATAGCATTTTGTGTTTCGTAGTAAGGATCTGAGAAATCAAAGGTTTTCTTACGTTCAGCTGTCACTGAGATACCTGAAATAGCAATATCAGCCTTACCAGCTTGAAGGCTAGAGAGGACATTGTCAAAACTCATTGTTGTCACTTCAAGTTTAACCCCGAGTTCATCGGCGATAGCTTGTGCCAATTTGATATCTGAACCAACCACTTGGTCTTTGCCATCAATCAAGGTTTTGAACTCAAATGGTGCGTAGTCTGGGCTCACAGCTACAACAAGCTTTTTATTTTCTTTAATGGATTCATAAGCATCCTTTTTTGACCCACAAGCTACCAAAGTCACAGTAGCAAGGAGAGCCATAGCCCCAAGGAAAAGTTTTTTCATTTTCATAAGAAACTCCTGTATAAATATAATTTTTCGCTTGTTATTTTACTTGAAATTAGTGATAATGTCAACATTTATGCAAAAATTGCGAAAGTTTTTCCAAACCTTTCTGGAGAACTTCCTTGTCACAACAATAGCCAATGCGGACATGGGATTCCTTGTCAAAACGGTTACCTGGAACAACGAGAACACCATAGTCCTGTAGGAGTTCAAGAGCAAAGTCTTCAATGGGACGAGAAACCTCTAACTTGACAAAGGAAGTCGATACACTAGCTGGGCGAATCCAAGAAGCCTTAGGCTCATCAGCAATCCAAGCATCCATAAGAGCTATATTTTCCGTCACAATCTTACGGTTACGCTCCAAGATGGCTTCCTTATTTTTGAGGACAAGGGTCGCCACCATATCATCAAAAACACCGGCACAAATCATTGTGTAATCACGATAGTCACGTAGAATGTCTGCCACCTCAGTATTAGAAGCTACCCAGCCTACTCGGATGCCAGGGATTGAATAAGTTTTAGACAAACTATTGACGGTAATGCCTTTGTCATACAGGTCAACGATGGAAGGAGCAGGATTATCAAAACTGCGATAAACCTCATCTGAGAAAATATAGGCGCCCACTTCCTTAGCAATGGCCACCAACTCCTTGAGGTAGGAAGCATCCATAAGGGCACCGGTAGGATTATTAGCATTGTTAATACAAATCATCTTGGTATTAGGACGAATCAGCCGACGCAGTTGATCCAAATCAGGCAACCAGCCCTTATCTTCCTGAACTTCCCAGAAATCCACTTCTGCTCCTAAGGATTTAGGAATATCATAAAGCTGCTGATAGGTGGGATACATAGAGATAACGTGGTCTTCTAGCTCAATCAGAGCATAGAGGGCAAGCATAGTCGCACCTGTAGCCCCATTAGTTTGGAGGATATTGTCAACTGGCATATTCTTGTACAAACTTGACACCTGAGCCTTGAACTCTGGTGACCCTTCAATCCAGCCGTAATCCATCTTTTTCCTTAAAAGTTGGTTAAAAAAAGTGTCCTTATCAATACCTGAGAGGTCAAATAATTCCTCTAGGGTTAGGGCCTTAATTGAAACACCTGCAATATCATAAATGGCCGATTTTTCATGGACATTAAGCCATTCTTCAACACCAAAACGTGGTAGCTTCATTATCTCTCCTTGCTAATCTCAAGCTTTGCTTTACTACATTATTTATTGTCATTTATGACAGACTTACATTGATAATACCTGTTTTTAACATAGAATTCAATAAAAAATGGGGTATGTATGTGTCCCATTTTGGGAGAAACTAAAATCACCAAGAGAACATAAAAGAAAGGCCGAAAAGGTGTAGCGTTTTCACTCATTTCAGTCTTGACTTTACTGTTATCTTGATGATACAATAATTCTAAACTGATTAAGCAAAGGTGCGCTTTGTTTAATCGGTAGGCGGAAAGGTGTTCGCGCACCTTCCGTCTTTTTCTCGTGTTTTATCTATAAGATTATTATATCACAATTAGAGTAAATTGCAAGTGTTTTTGCTAAATAAAGTTTCTTAAAAGCCTGTAATATCAAGGGTTCTTTTAATTTTCTATTATCATAATTTCCTAATCATAGGAGTCAAGCCATCACGTGCAATTCTTGCTCTAGGGATCAAATGCTCACTTTTATTTTCTCCCCTAACTAGATCAAAATGATCTAGTTTTTTTATTTTTTTGTATTCTTTTCTCCAACTACCAAAAAATATATCTCGTAAATCTCCTGAATAATACAACAAAATTATTTGAGCCATAGCAACAGCACCTTCTTCTGACCAATACATACCACGTTTTTTCATTCGATATGTCATTTTTCTGTGTTGTGACTCCATCACACCAATGGTTAAATCCCCTAGACCTCTATCCTTTGGTGATGCCGTATAGCTAAAGTCATTGATAATACGTTTCTTGAAGGCCTGAAATGACTCTATCTTAGCATCTGTCTCTAATAGCGACTCTGCTGTATCTAAGATTACCTTTAGGCCTGTCCTGTCTCTTTTTCTAATTTTCTTGACTGCAGCATCAGCTAAATCGCAAGAAATAGGAGTAAGATTTTTCTTGATACACTCACTAACATGGTAGGGGTCCCAAAAGTGAATATGCTCACCCTTGGAACAAAATTTAACAAATTCACGGAATGATGACGGGGTGTAGCCTTTTCCTCCATCTGAGTTTGTGATGATAGTTGTTCCTGGTGCAAGCTCAAAATTAGTTGTTATATAATCAAGCAGTGTATTTTTAGCTTTTTTCACTTTTGAGTTAATAACTTCAAATTTATTTTGCAGTTTCTTTCTACAGCTACTATCAGAACCCGTGTGTACGACAAAATGGCTTAATTCTATGGAGGATCGTTCCGACTTTCTCACCCAAACACCATCACCTTCAATATAAATTATGTCGGTCTTGATTTTTTCCTTTCGTTCGATACTTTCTGATAAAGCCCAAGAATCGTACTCTTCTTTTTGCTTGATGAGATTACCTGCTTCAGACACGGCCCTATGAACGACATTCTTTGAAATACCAATATCTTGTAATAAATCAAATACCTCAACGACTTTACGGTAAGGCATAAAAGAGGCCAAAATAGTCACCAAGTATAGAAACTCTTGTGAAAAGCGTTGCCGTGGTATAAGCCCTAATTTTTCGTCTAAAGGGACTCTAATAATATCTCCTTTTTTCCACCGACTTCTTGAAAAAGTCATGGTGCCAAAAGAGAACGTCACTGTCCGTTCTTTTTGATTAATTCTCTTAAAGCCTTGAGCCCTCATGCTTGCTGCTATCGTCTTCTCATAAGAAGCTACCATCTTAAGGAAAAATTGCTGATTATTTTCCCTCAATTTCCGCTTAAAGTCTAGTTCGTTAAATGCTGTCATTATATTTCCCTCCCCTAACTATTATAAATTAAGGACAAAAAAATAACTCCCTCTTAAAATGAGGGGGTTATTTTAGGATAGAACACAGTATAGAAAGTATAGAACACTTCTATACTTTAGTATATAAATACTCGGTTTGCGTATAGAAATATTCTATACGCTATTTATTTCCAAAATTGCCACCAATGTTTATGTATAGCATCATTTTCTATATCTTCTATACTTGTTTCTATAAGTAAGGTGTCTTTATTATATATAATTTGGTGAAGTTGATCTATCTGCTTATCTTTTTGTATGATCTGTTCTTTCAGGGTCTCACAGTATTCTTTATAGATGATTTCTTCTACACTGTTTTCTTTATCTTCTTTATTGTTTTCTACACCAACTTCTTTATCTTTTTCTTTACGGTCTATACCCTCTTCTATACTTTCTATACCATCTTTATCAGTATAGAATTTTTCTTTAACCAGTATAGAACTGATAACCAGCTGAGTGATACTGATGCCTCTTTCTTTTGCTATATCACTGATCTGTTGTTTTTGGTCATCTGTCAGTTTGATATTGATTTGGGCCATGCCTCTTCCTTTCAATTTTTAACGTGTCACTTTATTATAACCCTTTTTATATCTACGAAACATAAAAATAAAAAGTTTTCTTTTTAAATCAAAATAAACGAGTATTGAATTGTCAATTAAAAATCTGCAAAACTCTTACGCTTTCCGTTATAGGGGTGACGCAGCCTATAGGAAGGGGTTATCTTGATATCCCATATTTGGTCCGATACCGCCTGAAGGTTCTTTCATTGATCCCTGTCATAGAGGCAACATCTTTGTCTGAATAACCCGACAAATATAAATCAAATGCGTGCTTAAGTCGTTCATCATCTTCTGTAAATAATGCTTTTCTTCCTGTGTACTTTCCTTGAGCTTTTGCTAGAGCAATTCCCTGGGCTTGACGTTCCTTAATACGTTCTCTTTCTGCCTGTGCCTGGTATTTGTATATTTCCAAAATCAGGTTGTTAAGCAGCCTTCTTAAATTGTCATCCTCAATCCCTCTAAGAGTTGGAAGGTTTAAAACTTCCAGAGTTGCCCCCTTCTCTTGAATATAGTTCATTATAAACGTTAGATCCTTGTTATTACGGCCTAGTCTTTCCAACTCAGTCACAACAACAATATCACCTTCACGAATAAAATCTAGTAAGGTTTTAAGCTGCGGACGTTCTTTATTCGCTCCACTTGCAGCCTCTTTAAATATCTTTTCTGTATCTTTCAGTTGTTCAAGCTGTCGGTCTAAATTCTGATCGATTGTACTTACTCTAGCGTAACCAATTCTTGCCATTTTGTCCTCCTTGTTTTGCCTAACCCTATTGTCCGTTTATCAAAGCCTATCATAGCAATAAAATAAAAAAAGGACAATAGGCTACAGCCTATTGTCCTTCAGTTTGTTCTTCAGCTTGTTCTTCAGCTTGTCCTTCAGTATCCGTTAAAACCTCATATTTAACTACCTGAAGAATTTTTAAAAGGGTGGATTCCTGATAATGTTTACCCCAAGAAGGGTTATTAATAGTTGAGACAATACCGTAACTTACTGCCTTAAAAATCAGAATCAGGAGGGAAATTCCAAAAATCAAATTCAAATTAGAGTGACTAAATTTAGACTCAAAACCACCCTTTAAAAGGAAACCTAACGCAGTAGTTGCTACCAACGTTGGTAATGAAGTAACTGCTTTGATTGTGTTATTATATCCTTTCAAGGTATTTGCTTTTTTATTTGTTAAATCAGATATTAAAAGATCAATGAACTTCGATACGTTATCTCCATAAACACGTTTTAATTCTTCTGCTGTTTTTTTGCAAACAGTATCAAACTTAGTAGGGACCTTTTGAAACTCTTTATCAAAGCAAACATAGTAGTATCTAATAGCTATTATGTCAACTATGCTACCAAGGATTATACCTACAGCCCACCAGATTCCCCACTGACATTCTATTACCCCAACTACAAAAGGAATAATCAGAAGAAATAGAACGCCAAGACTAATAAAGAGATTTTTTCGATACTTTCTTAACTCTTTATGAGAATTTTTTTCCCAAGTATCATAATCTTTTTCAAAGTCTTCTATTTTTTTATATAATTCATCGACTACTTTATCCATAACTTCCTCCTAATATAATACGTACTATAGTATACATTATTACTATAGTGTAAGTAAAGAGAACTTGTAGTTATAAATTAATTCAAATTTGTATTTCTTAATTCTTCAAGAATGTTTTCTATATATTCTTCTTTGACAGTTTCCCAGGGTTCTACTTTTTCACCTGATAATACATAGTCATGAATTTGGTTATTCCTACGGACAACACTAACTGTTTTCCCTTTTATAAAGCCTTTTTCAATAGCTTCTCTCAATTCATCAACTGTAATCATCTTCAAACTCCTTTTCTTTTTATTTATCTATTCGTAAAAAGTTTTGTTTTTTTGAAGAAATTATAGTTGTTTCTTTAATTCCTTGTCTTCTTTCTTGTGTTGACGTTCTTGATTTATGCTTTGATATTTAGTCAAGTTAGTTACAACGTCATCACGTTTTTCTTTAAGAGCAGCCCTTTCTAACTGTACTTCTTCCAGGACTTTCTTCATTTGATAAGGGTCTGTATTCTTATCAATATGATTTTTCTCAAGTATCTCTTCAGCAACCTCTACATTAGCCAACTGGCCTTGATAAGTTGATAAAGCTCCAATAATTTTGTTAGCTTCTGAAAGACGGTCATCTAAACGGTCCAACTCAAAGTCGGTTTCTTCTAATTGTTCCAGGAGTTTATTTTCCAGGTCTTCGTATTGTTGTGAGTTAGTGACATTGTTATCTGATAAAAAGTTCAATTCATCCACCAGGCGGTCCAACTTAGAAATGTATTTGTTTTTCTTAAGCAAGAGGTCACCACTCTTTTGTGAGAGTTGCTTCATAACAGTTCCACCTGTGATATAGCGGTTTTGACTTGAGTGGTCAGGATTGAGAAAGTAAAAGAAATCTTTTTGTTTAACGTAAGCTGTGAAAGTTCCGTCTTCGTTCTGATCTAGCATCCGTGCAGGTATTTTGATTTGACCTTTTTGGTCAATACCAAAATCAACTGTTACAAAGATACCTTGTGAGGTCACTTCATCAACTTGCCACTCTTCGATATCTAACTTATACTCAAAGTCTTCCTCTTTTTGTTCTTGCTCTTCCTGGTACATTGCAGCAACATCTTCTTTGGAATAAACAACTTCATTCTTTGCTAAAGCCTTCTTAATCTCCTCTAAAGAATATTTTCCTTTTTTGGAAAGTGTACGATCACGGGTAAACTTTTGTTGCCCCTTGTCATCTAAACGATACTTAACATACTTACCTGAGAAATCAACGGTTACATTTAGTCTCTTTGCTTTTTCCTTGAAATCTTCCAGGGAAAGAGAGTGCCTCAATAAAAAGTCAAGACGTTCTTTTATTTCAACCTTATAGACGTTTTGTCTTCTCCAGGCAGAATATTTTGTATAGCTATTATTTAGTTTTGGTTCAATAACTTTAGCACCTGCAATCTCTGCATACTTATCTGAAATTGCTGCTAAAGTTTGTTTTGTATTTTTCTTCCATTGGAATTTTTTCAGGGTAACGGTATTGGTAGTGTTTAAAATAATATGGTTGTGTAAGTGTCCTTTATCCAAGTGTGTCGCAATAACAAACTGATACTGTCCACCCGTCAATTCCATAACAGTTTTGCGACCTATCTCATGTACCTCTTCTGGGGTTAAATTATCCTCAGGTGAAAAAGATTGAATAATATGGTGTGCTAAAACTTTTTTAGGGTCATGTAGATCAGATTGATAGGCGTTCAATCCAGAACGGCCATTAAAAATATCTGCACTTTCTTTCATCAAAACAAAGTCGTCAAATATATTTTCTGCATCAGACTCATCAGTAAGATTGTGACCACTGACTAGACGTTTACACAAAGTCCCGTCAATAAGCTCCATAGGAAATGAATCTTGTTCTAAAGTGTTTATCTCTGCTTTCAACGTCTTTGCATCTTGTGTGATATAGTTGATAGACCTCTTTAGGTTCTCAGTCTTTTTGATTTGGAGTACTTTCGTAATTGGCATTTTCTTTCAATAAATTCCCTTCTTTAAACTCAGTCATGATAACCTTGTTCATTTCTTTTATCTCTTGACGTAACATCTCAAAGGCTTCGGGTTCAACTGTTCCTGTTTCATGAATGTATCTAACAATTTGGTTGACGTTACGCCCAATAGCATTAACTTCTTGACGTAGTTGCATAAGTTCGGAATAGTCATAGTTATTAACTTCCCCATTAAGTGCTAACTCTAATAGAAATTGTTGGCGACTTTTTCCTGATTGATCTACACGTTTTTTTAATTCTTTAACCTCTTTAGGGTTTAGTCGTAGTTTGCATTCTATGTATCTTTCACGCTTTACCATTTGTTACATCCTTTCATGTTTGCCTATTTTTTTAGCTATTATTATGTGACTTAAACCTAAATAAAAACATCCTTCATTATTTGCTTATTGTAAAAAAATCTAGTTTTTTCTACTTTGGTTATGCCAAATCTATGGATATAGAGTGATGGACAAACCCCATGATATCGGGGTATACTTTCTATCTGGCAAGCATAGTATGTGGGGCCCCACATACTGAAATAAAAAAGAAATCGCTCGAACCAGGCCTCTATTTTAGGACCTGTTTTTGCGATACTTTTTTAATCTTGGGGAAGACCCCAAACCCCTGACTTTGTCGCTTGCGCTCTCTTTCATGAGTGACACTTTTCCAAACTGTACACTCTTTTTAAGTGTGCAGTTTTACAACTTGCACACTTTGATAATATGGACATCTTTTTAAGATGACCATTTAAAATATATTTCCCATTTAAGAACCAGGTTCAAACTCAAGGATATCTTGCTTGATTTTGGTATATTCATCATCAGTCATATTTTCAAGAGCTGTTATAGTTTGTGTAAGGTTTTCGGCGAATTCTTCACCTCCATTTTCAAAGCCGTTTTGTTTAAAATCGTCTAGGTCAGCTTGTATGATTTTAACTAGTGCTGCTTTAGGTCTACGAACATTCATAGCATTAAGCGTCTTCTGACCTTGGATAAAATCTTCCATATCAAGAAGATAATCCATTAGCGTCATTTCAACAGTTGTTTCTTGTTCTTTAGTAATCGTCATCTTTCTCTTCCTCTCTTCTTTCAATTTGTGTGAGTGTTTTTGTTCTGTCCCTTCTTGTTAAGGAATTCTTGCGGGACATTACATTTGAATTCCTTGTGATTTTTTTGGGGCTTCGTCTTCTTCAGCAGTTTTTCCGCTAGTGCGCTTTTTTGCTTGTGCTAGGCTATCATAGAAGGTATTTTCTTTAGTTGATACCTTATCACGGCTAACAACCTTATCTTCTGATAATTTTTGATATTTGGTCATAGCGTGATCAATACGCTCAATCAAACTAGCGCTTTCTTTTTGAACAATCTCTAGTTGAGCAGTCAAACTTTCCAAACCACCTTCGGCAACAGCCCATGAAGCTAGATAACCAAAACTTCGCTCTATACCCATATCAATACCTAGGTGTCTTGAAACGACATAGGCAACTGACTCAGCTTGTAATTCACCAGTCGAATATTTAAGGTCAGGATAATTTTCAGCAATCGTTTTGTCGTTGTGTAATTCTGAGTGAGCCATTTCATGAATGAGTGTTCCTATCACTTGTGCAGGTTGTCGTTTTGCCTGGTTAGAAATAACAATCTCGTTTCTCTTTGTATCATAAAAGCCACCCACACCTGGTTCTGTTTGGTCAAACCGAATTGGAACACCATTGCTTTGTGAGATTTCTTTTAGACTACGATACATATTGTTATAGTCTTCTTTGCTGAGTGGTGTTGTAGCATCCCCACTCATACTTGGAATATCTAATGTTTTTCCTTCTTGCGGTGTTACTTGAGACACATCAAATACAGGGACGCTTCTGAAGATTATTCGCTTAAGTTCTTCACCTGTCTTAGGATCTATTTTGGGGTTCCCGTATATATCCTTGATTGTAACTTTAACAGGGGCCTGAATATAAATAGCCTTTTGTCCTTTAACAGAACCACCACGCTTTTTCCATTGATTGAAAGAGGCAACCAATGTTGCTTGAGGAAGTTGTGCTTTTATTAGTTGGATATTTCTAGGAGAATAATTGTTAAAGTCGGCCATACCGTTGAGGAATTCTTTGTAATTGTCCGAATTAAAATAGGACTTAATTCCTTCTTTCAAATGCTCGTTAAGAGCCTTGATATCATTATTCTTAATCATGTTGGTTACAGTCATATCACGTTGCTGCTTAGTGTAGCTATTATCAGAAGCGCTAAGTGGGTCAGTGCCTTCTGCGACCTCTTGACCATCAGGTACTCCATCACCATCTGAGTCAGGAGAATAAGGGTTAGTACCTCTTGCAATTTCTACTTCATCACTTAAACCGTCACCATCTGAGTCGAGTGTGGCTAATGATTGTTTTCGCTTGATCCCTTGTGACTCAGACTGTACTAGACTAAAATCATTGTTTTTCATAATTTCTAACATTTCTTTACCACCATCTGAAATATAACGCTCGTTAACAGAAAGGGTATCAATTTTTCCACCCTTCTTGCGATAGATACCTAAAATAGCTCTTTCTTCAGCAGTTTCGTCCATTAGTATATTTAACGTTTTACCAGGCTTCATCAAAGAAGCAGGAAACGTTTTGCCGTCATCTGTCCTTAAAGCAAGTACCAGCTCATTCCCTTTTGTACGAATAGCCTTCGATGCATCCAGTCTTTGGAACTTCTTAATGTCACTTACATCATTGAAATAGAATGAACTTGAGTCAGCTATAGCTTTAAGCTCTGGCATAATTTGAAGTTTTGAGAACGCAGCATTTCTATTAGCAAGATAGATATTTTCATAGTGACCTTGCCCCTGAATGATATTATCTAGGGCTATGCTCGAAGTAATGCCTTGCTTAACAAGATAAATACCTGTTAAGTGCATGAATTGTTTTTTCTCAAAAGTAATTTCAATAGAATTGATTTCATCTTCATCTTTGACAAAATAAGTTACCTTACTATCCGCAAGTGTTTCATCATACCACTTGGCTGCTTCCTGAAGATGCTGTACATAGTTATTTAACCTATTTAATTCACTAGCAGTAATAGGGTGATAACCCACCTTATAAATTGACTTTGGCGCTTCAGATATGGTAAAATGAAGTAAAGGTTGAGACTGAGTTTGAGTCGGTGACGACTCATTCAAAGGTTGCGGTTCATCCGCTTCAGGTAGAGGTGCTGCCTCCTGGTTTCCAGGTAAATCCCCGAATGCGTTCTCAGCCTTTTTTGTATGCTCCTGGGCCTTCTCAGGAGCTTTTTTATCTAGTTTGATAAGTCCTTTTTCAGCTTTTAGATAGTCGTTCCAGTCGTTTTTCTTTTGGCCGTCTGCAAGTGGGGGAATATCGACTTTAACAGGAATATTCATATCTTGAAATTTTTCTTTTATAAATTTTCGGCCTGCTTCGTCATTATCTACGGCTAGAGTAATTAAACCATCTTCTAGGCGTTGAGAAACGTTATCAAGCATATGCAGACGATCAATAAGCTGTCCTAGCTCCCTTCTATTGTCCTTTAGGACTTGTGACGGGCGATTGGGCCCAGTTGGGTCAGAAGAGGCCATATCAGCCACATAACGGCTCACAGTGGCCTTTTTAAGCCCATCCATAGCAACAAGTCTGACATCTTTCAGACTTTCCTTGTGGACCTCGTAATAGCTCATAAGGTCAATAGGAGCTTCTGCAAAGACCAAGCGTTTAGGTTGGCCAATATCAAGTGTTAAACCCATCATCCCGTCAGAGTGAGTCATGATTTTTTTCAAGCGCCCTCGTTCGTGAATATCGGGATGATTTTCAATTCCCTGAAGTGTTGCTCCTTTAAGCGAACCATCTACATCAAGTGACTTAAAGACTATTACAGGCTCAATCAAATCTCCTGTCTTATGATTAGCTTGGGCCAAGACTCCCGCTTTTAAAAAGAGGTCTATCGTTTCATCTGATAGCCCTCTTTCATTTTTTAGATAATCACGTCCCAGGTCAAAGTTTTTTGATTCAAAACGCTTAAGATAATAGTTAAATGGTTCTCTTTCTGGTAGAGGTTCGACTTCAATGGTTTCAAACTCTCCTGTAATTAGGTAGTTGACAGCTTCTTTGAAATTTGGACGTTTTCCAGTGTTTAATTCTTGAATAACTTGTACCAGGTTAATAGTGTCACCACCTGTTTCTTGAGACCACCATCTAAAAGTGTTTCGATCTGGATAGAGCTTCAAAGAGTCGTGCTCTTCCCAATGATAGACGTTTCCACGTTCTGGAATAAGTTTCATTCCAAGACCTTCAGCAACAGCCAGAATATCTTTAGCCTTTGCTGAGTGGAGTTGTTTGTTTGATAGTAGGTTTGATAGTGCTTGTCCTCGTTCTGCTGCATTTGACATAGGTTAATTTCCTTTCTATCCGATTTCTTTCCCTCGTTCAATTTGTTTTGTTATGGCCAGTCTAACTTTGGCCACAAAGTCCTCTTTTTTCATTTTCCCTTCACCTATCTTGGCAAGTGCTGTTTCCCATTTACCAGTTGTTTCAGGATTGGTATAAGCTATATTGAGCTTATCCAAATAATGAATTAGCAATATTCCTCGTTCGGTTGGGAATAGTTGGCCACTCTTTTTGTCCTTTGTGATATACCCTTTATCCTGAACAGACTTAATCATGGCATCCCGTGTAGCAGGTGTCCCCAAGCTGTACTTAGGTAGCCATTTTTTCAAAAGGCTGTTTTCAGTGATACGTTGAGGAGGTTTTGTTGCATCTTCTTTCAGTTGACGTTCTACAGCAATTTCCTGTCCCTCCTGGTATGGAGGTAAAACCTGTTCCTTACTTTGACTAGGAAGATAGACCTGCCAACCTTTAGATAAAGTCACAGAGCCAGTTGTTTTAAACTCCTGTCCGTTATTATCCAGGGTAATACTTGTTGACGTGTACTCATAATCTGGTGCAAACATCAACAACGTTCTGAAGGTCACCATCTGATAAATCAGACGTTCTTCTTTTTCTAGCTCTTCCATATTTGGGATGATCTCGGTAGGAATAATAGCATAGTGTTCCACCACTTTTTTATCATTGACAAAAGACTTTCTAGGGCTTCTATTTGGCGTTTCTATGGTCTTACCAATAGCTGCTTGATAGTCGTCAATATGCTCTACTAGGTAATCAAATTCATTAGTTGTGATAAGATTTGAGTTTGTCCGTGGATAGGACATATAACCTTTTTGATAGAGACTTTGGATGATACTTTTTGTCCTATCAGCATCAAATTTATAGAGTTTAGACATTTCAGCTTGAATATCTGTAAGGTTATAGAGTTTAGGAGCTGTCTTTGATTTTTTCTCAGAAGATACCTGGGTAATCGTTGCCCTATCTGACAATAATTCTAGGGCTTCTACAGCTTCTGCCTCAGTTTCAAACTTGGCTTCATGAGAGAAAGCGACCTGGTTTGTCTGGTCAAATAATCGGAGTTGCCAAAATGGTTTTGAAACAAAATTCTCTATTTCCTCGTTATTTTTAACAATTAGCGAAACAATAGGAGTCTGTACTCGTCCGACCGTCATACCTTTGGACTTTTCAGGAATTAGTTCATGATCTCGCATCATAAGAGTTGTAAATGGACTCAAATTAAAACCTACCAGCCAGTCAGCTTCTCCTCGTGCTTCCGCTTCATGGTAATAGTTGACTGTTTCTTCAGGTCTTCTTAAGTTTCTAAATGCCATATCTAGCCCTTTTTGAGTTAGTGAGTTGGCCCATAAACGATAACTAACCTTTTTCAAACTACCTGGTATCTTGTTGAGAATATAATAGGCAATTGCTTCTCCTTCACGGTCTGGGTCCGTTCCAATCATAATACTGTCAACGGTCTTAATAGCATTCTTGATGGCGTTAAAATTCTTCTTGGTATTTTTTTTGATTTCAAAATCAAAATGATCGGGGAACATTGGAAGTCGTTCTACGCTTTCCCAATTTTCAAAATTAGTCCAGGGGTTAGACCGTTCAACCAAGTGTCCAACCGCAGGACGGACAAGGACCTGGGCAGATAGTTGCTCGGAATAAACATCCCAACCAGTATCAGTCTTCTTTGGGTTTCCCAAAGCATTAGCATATTTTTTTGCCTGATCGGGCTTTTCTGCTAAGAGTAGTATTGTTCGCATCTTATTATTCCTTTCTAAATATATGTTATGCTAATAAGGTAAATTGGTTTGTCACCTTACTGAATCTTTTATCATTTTCCTTTATGATATAGCTATGTTATTTTTTTTGTAAAAAAACAACATAATAAAGATATAATAATTAAACCACTAGAAAGAGGTAAATTTCATGTCATATGAAAAAGCGTATAGCTTAGAAGCTAATATTGATTTAACACCCTTGGAGGCACACAGACGATCCATATTATCAACGGGAGATTTTAATAAACTATATGATAAGCGCGCCTTCCAGTGTGGCAAATTGTGCCCTTTTAGACTGACTTTGACTAATTTCGGTTTAGAAGATTATAACAAGACTCCTCACTTTACACCTGGAGCAAGAAATCAAGTTCACGATTGTCAAAACTGCGATGTAATCGTAAAAAATTACGAATTAAGGGAACTTGAAACTGAAAAGGAAAACCATGGATCATTTTATCGTGATAAGAATAAGATTATTATTGATGTCAATCTTGTCAAAGGAGATTTAGCTGTTATTTCACAACCTAGACAGAAAGAAAACGAGCCCCAAATGTCTGGCCCTTTATCTAACTCCAAAACAAAGTCTAGAGAGTCCAAATATATTGATGACAAGACCTTTAAAATGCACATTAAGCGGCTGAAAGACCTCGTTCAATATTACTTGGATGAACAGTCAGGCGAACGATACACGTTTTTCAATAAAAATAATAAAGAGATAAACTTATCAAAGTATTTCATTGATCTATCAGAAGCAGGACAAAGAAATATCAATCTTGAAGACGTCCATATCTACTTTGATAATGCTTCCGTACGATATATCAATTTTGAGGACAAACCTGAAAATGACTATTTCCTAGTGCAGTTCAAAAGTAAATGTACTTTGAATAATGTAACCGCCACTCCTACAATCACGATTAACAAACAATCAGCTAGTCATCGTGGTGTTAAATATAAACTCGATATTTTAGAAAAAGCAGCTAAGGATGGACAACCATTAAGATTATTTTTCTTTGGTAGGTTCAAGAAACACCCCACAAAAGATTACATCAATCCTGCTGTTAAACATGTAGATATTCTAGATTATTTAGTTATCAGTTAAAATTTCAAAGTCCAACAATTCTTCATAAGTAAGTTCAATGATTTTGTATGAACCTATAAACCCAAAAGTTTGTAAAAAGTGACTCTCAACTACACTTTTAGCTTCTTCATAGCTTAAAAATGGTTGCGTATCGCAAAACTCATTTGACCAAGCTAAACTTCCGTTATCTTGTGGGACTAGCCAAACAGAGTTTCCCATATGAACTAGCATAAGTACAGCATAATATTTTTTATCTACTTTCTCGTTGGTTACTTGTGTTGACATCTTACTTCTCCTTAAATACTCCGCCCTTGTTTCTTTTTAGGGCTATCTTGTAGTTTAGCGCTTTGTTTCTCAAGAGTATCTGCAAGTTTTAACAAATACTTGTCTACCTCCCTTTCTTTAGCCATTGCAAGAAATCTCGCTCTAGGGGCACGACCAATAGTACTTTCTTGAGCTAATGACGTAACCCCTCTGCTTGATGCAATATAGTGATCGTATAGGCGCTTTTCAAATAATTCGCCAAGACGTCCTAGAGCTCTTGTAGTCTCTATGTCAGCTTTAGAAGCCCTTAATCCGCCAGAAGGATGATTATGACTAACAATAAAGCCCTTATTTTGGCCTTTATTGACTTGATCCATGACAAAAGCAAGGTCAACGACTGTATTACTATAGGCACCCATAAACATATCCTTAATACCGTTAATGTTTAATTGGTCATCATAAGTGATAACTGTGAAAACCTCCTGTCTATTCATAGTAGCTTTCATACATAATAACGACTCAATTTTTTGTTCATCATAATAAACATTTAAGCCCTCAAGTTCTTTTGTTACATAGTAGCCAACAAAATCACTTAGTTCGGATGCTGCTGTTAGTTCTTCAGGCAAGTCATAAATGCTATCATTTCCAATAATAAATTCTTTATAATCAGCAGTATGATCGTAACCCATAAAATCAACAGGTTCATATGTCTCGGCTTCATGCGAATACATTCTTAGCGGAAGTATGCCTTCTTCACCATAAATTGATATTCTATCAAGACAGTCCCTAGCGGTATTTCCATAAACCCCTCTAATCAATCCAATATTACAATCAATATCTCTAATTACACCATCTTGATCTTGAGAAAAGATATTTGGGTGATCTACAATAGCGTAAGACTTAATATCTGCCTTAAATGCAATATTAAGAACCTCTTTCTCAGACATATCCCCAGAAATTTTTGCATAATATGTCGGGCTCCGTTGAGTCGAAAAACCAATAATATAGGCTTCATTCTCCCTTGGAATCAATTGCTCACTATTCACAAGTTTAAATAGAGCCTCATAATTAAAAACTTTTGGTGACTCATAGCTAATTTCTTGTTTCGCATAAGTCAGGAAATTCTGAAGGTCATCAACTCGTGGGTCATCGTTCGTTATCAGGTCATAAAGCTCTTGGGGGGTTGCAACGCCAAAGTAATCATATAAGCTCATTTGTTATTCCTTCCATTTTTATGTAATAGAAAAAGCCAAGTCTTAATTGACCTGGCTTTTATCTTTAGTTAGACTAATAAAATTTATTTAAAAGTTCTTCCAATTCCTGGACAAGTGGATCAGTGGGATTGTTTTGCATATAGTCAATAAGTTCGTCAAATGTACTTACCCCTAAATCTTCCATCAGGCCCTTAAAACCTCGTGGTTTTTGTTTGATATCTTCAGTCATATAATCACCTCCGTTTCTTGTATTATATCACTATCAATCTTCATCCCATGCAAAAGGCAAAACATCTTCAGTTTCTTCTAGGTCGTCTTCTACGACTGTTTCATGATGAATTGGTAAGACAGTTTCTTGAAATACACTCTCAGAGGCAATCTCAGCATTATCTTCAGAGGTCATTTCAGCTTGGTTAGTCCCTGCTTCTTCGTTGCTTGCTTGCGCTTCATTTCTAGCAATTTCAGCTTCGAGTTCAGCAGTCAAATCAACGACTGTTTCATATTCGATATTGGCCAAAAATTCTTCAATATCAGACCCATAGCGGACATAATCATACCAGTTTTTATCAGAAGGACTATCCGCAAGCCAGTCTTTCATAGGATGGAGGTTGACACTTGTCTTTTTATCTCGACAAACATTCTGCTTAGCAATAAAGACTAAGGCTTCATCAATACCGATACGTGCAACCTCGTCAGGTGTCATCAAGTCACGGCCTTGGCGCTGGTGAGACGTGCTACTTGAGCCACCACGTCCACGGCTTTCAGAATAGTTCTGAATATCAATTGTTTGTTTCCCTGCACGCATTGAGAAATACTTCATGGTGTCTTCATCATTGGTACCTAGATAAAGCAGAGTCGCACAGTTATTTAAGATTGTTTTCCAGTCATCCTTATACAAGGCCTTTAGTTGGTTAA
This sequence comes from Streptococcus raffinosi, assembly GCF_030284685.1. Lineage (NCBI taxonomy): Bacteria > Bacillati > Bacillota > Bacilli > Lactobacillales > Streptococcaceae > Streptococcus > Streptococcus raffinosi. Next base: position 133,759 of record NZ_JASUZV010000002.1, on the reverse strand, counting down.
TGGCTTGTAAAATAATCTTAATGGACATTTCACGGCTTCGCACAGAGGCCAAGACTTCATTGAAATTAGGAATACGGCCAATGTTGGCAAATTCGTCAATAATAAATTGAACGTGAAGAAGATCCTCATAGCTGTAGCCTTCACGTCTTCCCTGGATAATTGCATCAGCACCATGTGTTAATTCCTCGAACATAATTGCAAAGAACGTTGAGGCTAAGAAGTTGAAAGCCTTATTTGTTTCTGGAATTGCAATGAAGACGGCCGTCTTTTGAATATTCCATGTGTCAATATCCATTGAGTCTGTCTTAATCATATCAGTCACGGCTTGGTGATCAAAGACAGAATATTGTGCAGACATCACAGCAAGCACTGAGTTTCTTGTTTCTGCTTGAAAGTTTGCATTAAAAAGGTCCCATTGACGACAAGCATAGTTCCCAGGGAGTGCCTCTTCCAACTCTTCAAACATTAGTTCTACAGGAGCAGGAACATCATCCTCTTTGCGCTGCAAGTTACGCAAGAGATCCCCAATCATAGATAAGTTAGGTTCATATCCTCGAACCTGACTATCAAAATAGAGATAACCAATTAAGGCCCTAGTTAAAAGCAAGTTGGCTTGTACCCAGAAATTTTCCCCCTGGGAATCTGATTTTTTAGTTCCTTCAATGATAGCTTCAGTTACTCGGTCTATATCTAGTTCTGAGTGCATATACTTGAAAGGGTTAAACGTATTTGAATTTGATAAAGTTACCAGGTCAAACACTTTAACCTGATAACCATGTTTTTCCAACATTGTACCCACTTCATGCACTAGCAACCCTTTAGGGTCAGTAACGACATAAGAACCGTTCATCTGCATCAGGTTAGGCTTAACATAAGTAAAGGTTTTACCATCACCAGGAAGACCACAGGCAAGAACATTCTTGTTTAGTTGCCACTCAAAGGGGAGGCGCTTGTTGTAAAGCCCCATCTTCACATTCTGAGTGAAAAGCATATTATTTTCAGGCTCTTTGTCCTGAAACCCCTGAAGTTCTCTTGGAGTCGCAAAGCGGGCCGACCCTGCTTCTTCTCCTGATCTTAGATTTTTTGTGGTACTCATTTTACTATAAAGAACAAGAGCAATAAAGAAACCTATAGCCATTGCAGCAAACCCTAAAGGCTTGGAACTAAAGAGAAAATAAGGAGGGTTGAAATAGTTTGTTACTGTATACTCATAAGGCATGAATAAGTGTTCTGCCGTTACAGGTGGGGACATCGAGAACAGTGTGTAGCCACGGTTTAAAGCTAGGGCAAAGATAAGCCCTAATACTGCAAATGGCCAGAATTTAGGTTTTTTCTTTTGCATAAGCCCCTCCTAAACTGACTTCGTAGGCTTCTTAACTTTAGTTCCTACTGATTGTTTTGGCGTTGCTGTCTTGTGTTTAGCGATTTGTTCTTGAGGTTTTAAGTCTTTAGGAGTCTTCTGAAGAGATTTAATTTGTTTTTTGTCGTTAATAATATCTTCTTTTACTCTTTCAAGAGCTGCTTGAAATTGTTTTTGATCTTTTGATTTAAACCAGTAGTTATAGTTGCCATTTGCTAGCTCTTCTGCGTGAAATTGAATACCATATTCTTTCAAATAGGCTTTTAACTTGTCTAGGTTCATTTCATTATTTGAGAATTGCTTGTAATCTAATGTATCGCCTCTCTTCTTTAGGGCATCTATAGATTTTTTCTCCCCAGGCATTGTCTCAATTTTTGATGAAACCATCTTGCGTATATCAGCAGCTCTATCTGCTAATGATTTTGCTAGAACGCAACTGATGTTGTATAGGAGTCTGGCACTCATCCCCCCTTGATTTTTGAATTCTCTAATGACAGCTTCTTGATCTACAACCATTTTTCTTCTCCTTTATCCTGGATAATCTGACTCTTTTGGCAACTTAGTTACCTCATAGCCATACATAGCCTTTTTGGCTTTTTTAACAGTAAATTTAAAGCGTGATGATTTAGTCTTATCGTCTTTGTTATAGCTAACAACATAAGTCATTTCATAGGTCTGCTTATCTTTGGTTTGTGCCTTTTCAAGTAGGACCGCTGCTGTAGTCACCTTGTCAAAAGGTTTGTTAGAAACCTTTGAGCTAATGAAATTATCAAGGTCACTATTGGTAAGATATGCTCCAATAAAATAGCGACTGAAAACATCTACTTCATGTTCATCTGACATATCATTAACAGTTGAGGTTTGTTTTGGTGTAGACTGTGTTGTTTTAATTGCTCCAGATTTAAGCCCTACCGCAATAGTGTGTGAAACACCTGCTCCATAGAGAGCTAAGAAGAGAACCGCCAACCAAGCCACAATTTTACCAAAACTTACAATGTTAAGTTTGCTTCCTGAATAAGATGATGAAGGAACAACACTATTGCTAGTAGGAAGATTTGTTTTTGTGTCTGAGATAGGTGACACTTGTTCCACATCATCAATATTCACTGGGTTACTATCTTCTTCTGATACTGATTGAGAGGGAACCTTTAGGGATTGTTTAGGTTTACGACGACTAAACAAGCCTCCTCCTTCAGCGACTAAACCAAAGTCTTTCAGAGATTGTTCAAGATCACCTTCAGTTGGGGGAATTTCCACAGTCTTCTCTTCTAGGACTTCATTTGTTTTAGCGTTTAAATGAGTTAATTTATAGCGCCCCATAGTGTTTGTAGCTAAGTGTCTTGTTTCAATTTGTTCCATCTCATAGAGAAATTGAGCACGATTAGTAAACTCACTAATTTTGTTTGTCTGTAGGTTTGTAACTTGAAACATTATCAATCACCCTCCTTGTAGTTCTTAAGAGCAGCATCTAATTCTTCAGGACTTATATCATAGCGCTTGATTACTTCAAGACGTGCTTCCACTTGGAGCTCTTCGACTTGCTTATTATAACCATCCAGGCGCTTCTGAATGTTAGCAAGTTGTTTCTCCGTCTTTGCTTTCAATTCTAAAGCCCTATCTAAGCGTTCTTGAATTGTTTTCTTTTTACGTTTAGGTTTTTGTTCAGTTTGTTCTTCTTGTAGTTTTTCTTGATAGTCGTTCATTGTTTATATTCCCTTTCATTATTCCTCACTGTTTAAAGAGTCTGTAGAGGTTGGTGAAGTAGCATTTCCGCTTCCGCTAGTACCAGTAGAAGCAGAGGTATTACTTCCAGAGCTTGAAGCACTCTCTAGTGTGCCATAGCTATTAGTAGTGTCTGTAACATTTGCTGAGTCTGTAACAATAAGGTAGCTCATGTTATTGACCTTGAACTTTTTACCATCTTTAGTAAATGTTAGGCGCAGTGTATTTTTACTAGCAACATTCTTCTGAGCATCTTTATAGTCGCCCTTATTTTTCAGAAGTGTATTTGTATAGTTGATTGTGGCAATGGCTGTATTGTTCTTTTCATCAATAAAGATATCAGCTGATTTGAAAGCCTGGTCAACAACATAACCCTTATAAGTTTGATTAACGGGTTCATTTTCCATATTGACAACAGACGTATATAGTCCATCAGTCATAAATGGTTTATAACGAGAACGGTTCTCCTCTAGGTCCTTCTTCGTGTAATAGGCAATCAAGAATTTCCTGATATAGTCCTGGGTCAATTCTGTTCCTTCAGCAACTTTTTTTGTTTTAGGAGCTGACACTTTCTGTGTTGACTTTCCAATATGTCCAACACCGAACCCAATAACGAAGATCAGAACCACCACAATAGCAATTCCTACTCCTTTTAAAATTTTAACTTTGAATGTATCAATCATAATAGACCTTTCTTTCATTGTATTTTACTGTCCAGGAGGCATAGCGAAACTATAATAATTTGCATTATTGACAACCCTCCAATGGACCTTATCTTGGACAAAAGTATAGTTAAGCTCAGAAATCAAGAATGAACCATCATCATTAACGTGCTCAACAAACATTACATGCCCATAGATACCTAAAGTTCCGTCAAAGCCACCAGCAGTTGAACATACGGCCCCAACTTGAGGGGTTGAGGTAGTATGCCAACCGTTTTGAGCTACAAGGTTAGCAACCCAATCTTGACCGTTTCCAAGTTGTGGAGCTACATCAAGTCCCCAAGTTTCGTGGACTCGGTTCCAAACATAGAAGGTACACTGTCCTGCAGGGTAATTGTTTCCTGGGTAACCTGTGATAGTGTTGCTAGACGGTTGACCCCATTTTAGTTTTCCTTCGTATTCACTAGGGAAGTCCCAAGAAGAGGCCTTAGTGCCTCCTGGTCCTGAACCTGTTCCTGAACTCTTAGGTGTTTGATGGAACCAGGTCAAAGCCTGTTTCGCAATCTTTTGACGTTCGCTGATTTTATCACCTGGAACACCTTCCCATTGAGAAAGAAAGCGACTTGTCAGGGTATCTACGTCATCATTGCTTGTTAATACGCTTTTCAGAATATTGATATAGTAAGGGTTGTCACCTTCAAGCATGAAACGGACTTGAGCTTCAAGCGTGTACCATTTTTTATCAATCTTCTTAGCATATTCAAGTAAGAGTGTGTGACGTGTTGCCCCATCTGCTGTGTCTGTCCACTGACCTAGACCGAGTCCACGGTGAAGAATGTTTGGAAAACCTCCACCATAAATAGCAGGGCCTCCCATATTCAACCATTCCTCATTTTCCCATGAGTCGGCAGAAGCCCCGACAGGAGGGGAGAGATAATCTCCTTCAGCACGTTTAGGCTCAATTAGAGACTCTACACCAAAACACCCTGCCATTGAAGCAATTCCATTGTCAGTCGCTTCAGGAAGGTACTTCTTGACTAAATCATAAAGTTGTTTTGCTCGTCCACTCATTTCACCTGCTGTCTCTATCGTTGTTACTTGAGTATGTTGGCTATAGGCGACAAAAGGGAAGTAAAAGCCAGGATTGACGATTTGCCATTTATCAATCTTCTTCCCTTTTTTATCTACATTACGGGTGAAGGTTCTGGCATCCTCATTATCTTCATCACGTTTTTCAAGATATTTGGCTTCGTCATAATACCTTTTGTCATCTTTGTCATTACTGTCCAAAGTCTCTTTGCGTTTAGCATAGGCAATTTCTTGTCCATTACCTTGAACAGACCCTAATTCAGTCCCCTCTTCAATCTTGTCTCCAGACTTAACACGAGCTCCTGAAACGTTATAGAAAATAAACTCTGCATCATCTGTATAGATAATGATATTAGTCTTCTGTTTCTTTTCTTCGCTTTCCTTTTTATCTTTTGGAAGGTTCGTTTTAAAGGTCTTTAGTGTAGATTTTCCAACCTCAACTTTTCCGTCCATAGGCGCATAAAGTTTTTGACCTGAAGAGGCCTTGATAGTCGTGTTATAGCTAAACTTATCTTTTGCTGTATAACCATATCGTTTTTCTATCATGACTCCTTCAGACTGACTTTTATCATCAGCAGCATTATATAGAGGGTTTTGAAGTTCTTGCATTCCAGGGTATTTCCCTGACTCCTTTGCATTTTCAAGAATTTCTTCATATTCTTCACGATCAGACTTACTGAGTTTGGTCCACTCTTTCCCGTTTGTATAGACATCTTTCATTGTCTTCAGGTTGTTTGGATCTTCGTTTTCCTGCTTCCAAATATCATCAAGAGCATCTGAGAAATGGTTTAGGCCAAATTTTCCTGCCCATTTTCCACCATTACCATCTTCCCACTTGGCAGATGGTTCCCATTCTCCTCCGTAACGATAATTCATGTATAGTAGAATTTCATCAATATCTGTGTAGTATTCAACCTTATCATTCGATTTTTTACGGTCTGTCTTAGATAATTGGACCCAAGAGTCATTTAAACTGAAATCTGTTTGTTGAACAATATTTGACGAGAATACACCAGTGACCATGACCACAAGTAACATTAAAGCTAGAATTACAGCAACCACCCAACCAACTGGTGTCGCAAAGAAAGCAATCGCTCCGTTGACAGCAGCAGCAGCAGCCTTAATAGCTAGCTGAGCCACTTGCAAGGCTCTTCTGGCTCCTTTGACACTTGCCTGTGCAGCACGCCTAGCATTCTTAGCAGTCCTTTTTGCGACTCTTCCTGCTGATTTCGTTGAACGTTTGGCAAAACGAGAGCCCTTAACAACACCCCTACCTGTTGCTTTAGATACTCTTCCGATACCTCTGGCACCTTTTTTAGCAACGTGAAGGGCATTTTTTGACGTTCTCGTATGCTTTACAATTTCTTCTAAATCTTCGTCTTGACTTAAACCTGCCGCAATATAGGAAGTAGCAGCTCTTGTACCTGTTTGAGCAACAGCTCTTGTAATCTTCTGAGTCTTTGTCGGGTTTGTCTTTTTAACTATCTTCTTTGTCTTACGAGCAATCCTTAAGTTATCTTTATTCTTCTTAAGTTTGAGAGCTTCAGCTCCCCCTCCTTTACGATAGTTCTTAGCAGCTTCCCGATAAGCGGCCTTAGCTTCTTTATACTCTTTATTAGCACCTCGCTGTGCAATTCGGCCTCTATTGTTATTATGCCTTTGAACAGCCTGACTGATTTCTTGTTTTCTTTGAGAGTATCTACTTTTTGGCGATTGTTTATTACTCAAGAAATAATCACCCCTTTCTGTTTAGATATGAAAAAAGAGGTGATTATCTATCACCTCTATGCACCTGCTTCCGAATAAGCATCTGTTGCAATTAGTTTAAATAATTTCGTTGTTCTAGGTATTGGATTTTCAAATGGAACCACTGTTCCGCCTGCGATAATAAGACCTGTACCTTTTGCTTTAGGTTTCGTTACATATCTTAATTGACTTTCTGTCAATTCATACATAGCAGCCAATTCACGGGCATCTGACCCTTTTTGTTTTAGAAGAACAACAAATTCTGAGTTGTTCAATAACTTACGTCCTTCAGTACGATCAAGCAACGTTTCCACGTTCTGAGTAATTCCTGTAGGGATTGCACCATACTTGCGGACACGGGCGTACAAGTTAGTGAAAAACAACGCCTGATTATCAGTTTGAAATTGGTTTTGCATTTCATCAAAATAGATACGTGTAGTGAATTTTCCTTGATTATTAACAACCATATTCCAAATATAGTCTTGAACAACCATCAGTGCGAAAGGTTTCAATTTCCCATCAAGTTTTTTCAAATTGAAGATAACAAAGCGGTCAATATCTACATTAGTTTCATAAGAGAAAATATCTTGAGAACCTTTAGCATAGGTTTCAGAAGCAATTGCCATATCTCTAGCTTCTTGTTCTGGTTGATCTAACATAATATCATGCCAATCTTTAAGGGTTGGCATACGTCCTTTATCTTGGAAACGTTCGTAAGTTAAGTGAGTCACACGGTCAATAATAGACACCTGGGCATCCGTAACTTCTGTAAGTACGTTTTCAAAGAAACCAATCAACAATGAAGATTTTTGAGCAATTGGATCTCCATCTTCAGCATCCAGTTTATCCATATCAGGCAAATCTAGTAGGTTAAGGTGAGTCTGAGAACCTGGGTAAATATCTATCATCTGCGCTCCAAATTCTCGTCCGATATCACTATACTCGTCTTCAGGGTCTACTATGATGACTCTATCATATATGTTTTTCAATAATGTTGGAATTACTTCCATTGATTTAACTGTTACCGACTTACCACTTCCTGAGCTCCCAAGAATAACACCTGAAGGTGTATTCAAATCACGTTGACGATCAAGGGTAATCGAATTATGGCTTAATTGGTTTTGTCCATAATAGACTGCCCAGGGGCTCTTACTTTGAAGGTCAACGTTTGTGAAAGGGACCTGTGTCACAATATTAGAGGTTGTCATGTCACGCATATAATTTTGTTTCACTTCAAGGAACGGAATACCAATCGGTAAAGTTGAATTAAGACCATTTTCTTGTTGGTAAGAGGCTACATCAAATTCTGCGCCATGCTTACGTCCAGCAGCCTTAACTCGACTTGTAAAGTCTTCTAGCTCTTCTTCGCTATCCGCTTTAAAGAAGACTGTGAAAATGCCTGAATAAATTTTTTGGTCATTATCCTGTATTTCAGACTTCCAAACTTCGGCTTCTTCAGCAAGCTCCGCAGCAACCCCACCAGTAGCAAGTTCCTGTGAAATACCATCACGAGCCCCTGCTTTTTGACTTTTGACCATATCCATTTTGATAGCCGCCTCTGCATTATTGATTTTTTTCAAGGACTCACCTACATCATAAGGACGTGCTAAAACATTGATAACTAATTCAATACCAACATCTACGAGCGACTTAATCAAACGATCATTAAGGAAATTCGGATAATTTCTGACAAACATTACACGTCCAAATTGATTATCAATCTTCATCATTTTAGGTTGGAACCAAATTGAACCAGGTGCAATAAATGACTTGGTACCAAGACCACTTCGGATAAGGTCACGGTAATCAAGGTTCAAGTATGGATTACCTCTAAGAATATCAGAGAAGATATTTAATCGCTCTGAGCCATTTAATACCTTGAAATCAACATCTACCGCCTGGAATTGAGCTGTAAAGTTGTTTTCAACGTCATTAAGCCTACGGTAGGCCATTTTTCTATCTTCAGCTATTGTAGAAACTGTAACAAATTTTTTAACCTCAAAGTTATTTTGTTCCTTATCAAAACGATCTTTAATTATTTTGTTGTATTCATCACGATAATCATTGAAACCATCATTTACTCTATCATAAGAAATTTGCTCTACAGCATTGTCAGGTAAAGGACGGTTAATGACCGTGAGTTGGTAGGTGTTATCACTGTCTAAGACATTTAAAGCATCAGCATAGTAATCTATAATATCTGATTTTTCATCATCACTTGCGGTAATGTAGTTAGCATCACCCAAGGCATAGGTCCGTGAAAATTCACGACCTGTAATGTGCATGAGTCCATCTTCAAAAAGACTCGTGTACTTAATTGTATTTTGAGTTGATTTTTTTAATGCTTTTTGTAGCTGTTTCCCACGTTCTAGCTCCTCTTGTGTAAGAGTTGGCTTAATTCCATTCGTGGACATCTTTTGCTTGCGAAAAGGCAGAATTGCCATAAGTTACCTCCTTATTTCCAAATGCTGTGAAATCATCATCAGTTTGATAGCTTCGTTCTTGAATTGTTAAGATAAATAGCAACCGTTCTTTAACAATCCCGTCCAACTTAAACCCATAGATGATAAAAGGTGGTGTTCCTAGAGCAACCACCATATACATATATAGGTCAGGAATAGACCAAAAAACTGTTGGTAAGACACCAATCATAACGACAGTTCCTACACCTAAGACCATTATAAAAATACGGGCCGTCATACCCCCTACTATCGACCTTTCATACTGGTCAATTTCTTTTAGGAAAATCGACCCTAATTTACTTTTATTCAACTATATACCTCCATTTAGTTAGCTTGGAGAAGTGATCTTGCCATCCGTTGTGAACCTAAGAGCAACCAAACAAATAAAATGCACTTTCCAATATAAGAAAAACCTGATGCAAATGTTTTTATCCAATCTGCATTAGCTAGGTCAATATCGGTTTGCACTCCGAAGGCATGCCAAATAACCAATAAAATGACAATCAAAAGTCCTTGTAGGGCAGCTGCGGTAGTCTTTCTCAATAAATTAGTCGCAATGCTTCTTGTGTCATCAGACATCCAAAAAGCAACGATTAAAGGTGATACGGCTCTGTAGAGATAAAGTTCAATAAATCTCATAAATACTAGGATATTTGTTAGCATCAAGGCTGTGGCACCGCAAAGATATGCTAGTGCATTTACAACCGCCCTAATGACCCAATTTCCTTTTTTAAGAGCTGTAAATTCAAAAAGATCATTCGATACGTTAGCTCCAACCATACGTATCAATAGACTAGTAACCTGCATAATAGCAACAACAATTTGGCTTGACAGGGCTACCAGAAAGTATGCAATAAGATACTTTAAAGCAACTTCTAACATGAGACGATAAGTCAGTTCTCCGCCTTGTTGCTTAAGATACTTGTACCAGGACATCATTTCTACTAACAAAAAGAAACTAACAATAATATAACCTACTACAACAAAACTTTTATTAATACCAATAACAGCTTGGTTTGCAGCGCTATTATATTGCCTTAAACTTTTTGTCATGTTTTTTATAAGTTCGTCCATAGTCCTCCCTTCATACTTTAAGGATAAAAAAAGAAGTGTCTGAAACACTTCATGATAAATATTAACGTGATAAGAGAAAAACAAAACCTATGATACGTACAAAAAAGAAGAAAATGGTCAAAATAATATTAACTATAAATAAAGCAAGTGAGAAAGCAAGTTTTACCAACCCCCATAAAACACTGAAGATAAATGTCAGTGCATTCCAAAGGCTTCTCCAGGCTGATTTTTTGCGATAGTTAGGACTATGATTTGAAATATAATCCTGACTTTCGACAGTTAAAGGAGTAGATGACTCAGAAATTACAAAAATATCACCATTTTTTTCGGCTTCATAAACCTCTGAAATAGATGGTTTATGACCATTGATGCTTTCATAATAGTCAATCCATTCTTCTCTATTCATAATCATCAACCTCTTTCCTAATCTTTTTCTTATTGTATCATAATTATTAACGCTTTGGTATCTCTCTAAATATCTTTTAAAATTGAATTGAGTTGATTGCAGCAACAATTGCAGCTGCAATACCTGATGCTACAACAGCTAGTCCGCCACCATAAACCATACCCGCCATTCCGTTATCGGTTTGCTGTGGGTTTTGGTTCTTTTTTCCTTGGAAGAACTCAATTGCACCTACAAATGCCCATCCTAGGCCACCAATAGCGACCAATGCACCCATGACAGTAATAATTTTTGTAACAACTTCCATTTTTATTATTTCTCCTTTGTTTTGCAAAAAAGAGGCATTAGCCTCTAGTTAGTTTTCTTCAATAATTACACAAGGTTCATCTTCTAGCAGGATAACTTGTGAATCTTCTTGTTTATATTCAATCATGATAGAACCTCCATTTTTACAAAAAGCCAATTAGATTTCATAGACAGTTTATTGACTTATCTAGGTCAATATTTAAACTAACAACGAGTCAGGGACTCGAACCCTGTCATGCTCCTAAAAGCACTCGTCACTAACCAATGTCTTATCGGAGTTTTTGGTTAAATGAAATCTAATTGGCTTATATTTTAGTGATTAGTTTTGTTTGCGTTTAATACCTGCAATGCCTACGGCAGATAAGACCATAGACAAACCATAAACGATAGCAAGACCAGTTTCTGCTTCACCTGTCTTTGGCAACGCTGGAGCTTGATAAGTTGTTGGTTTTGGTGCTTCTGGTGTGTAAACTACTGGTGTAGTTGGTGTTTTTTCTCCAGTTGGTGTTACTGGTTTTGGTTTTTCTGGTGTGTGGGTCACTACTGTTTTAGAAATAACAGTCTTATCGTTGAGAACTTGCACCACATCGTTATAAGCGTCACCTGACGCAATGCGTTTCGCTTTCAATTTAACATCGAGATCGAATGCGCTCTTACGGTCAAGTTTTGCAAAGAATGTTTGTGGCAAGTCGAGTTCCCACTTGTGGTTTTCTGCATTGTAAGTAACGTTAGCATTTTTTACAATGTCGTCCACGGTAACTGCTGAACCGTCAGCATATTTGACGCCTTTGATTGAGTCTGCGATTGGTTCCCAACCTAGATACTCGTCATGTTTGCCATCAAGGTAGTCAATCAACTTCCATTTCTTAATAGCTTCTGCTGATTGATTTTCAATGCGTGCGCCATTAAGAACATAGGCAATTTCTTGACCTACTTGAACAGTACCATTGTTGATGTCTTTACCATCAGCGTCCACTACTTGTTTAGAAACCGAAATTGGCTTCTTAACATTGTCTTTGTGCCATGATACAGAGGCAACTGCTGGCGCTGTTGGTGCTGTGTTTTTGTTTTGAATACGGAAATAGAGTTGACCAAATGTGTCTTCAATCCATGTGTCATCAATCTTCAAGAAGTTGACCCAAGGAGTGTATTCACCTGTTTTGACATTGAATGTTTGGTTGAGTGCAAATGATTTGTTGATAGCGTTATCTTTTGACTCAAGACCATTGTGGCTCCATGCAAACCATTCTGTTCCGTCTGGAGATTTCGCTACATAGCGAATATCCTTATTAACTGCTGTGTTTGGCCCTGTAACGTTGAGATTGTAGCTGTTCAAATCTACAGTTGATACTGTGATTTTTTCGCTACCATCACCATTATTAGACACTGTGTAGTTGATTTTTCCTGAAAGTGTTCCTTGTGCAAATGATGAAACACCATCGTTCAGATCGTGTGTGCTTGTGAAAGTACCGTCATTGTTGACAGTGACTTTTTGCCAAGTCTTATATTGCCCTTGGTCTTGGGTAGTCTGAGACTCCCCTTTACCCTCAGTTGCTACATCTGTAGCTTTGTTGTAGGCTTCAACTTCTTTGTTATAAGCCTCTGTTGCTTTTTGATAATCTTGTGTAGCTTTATCAATAGCTACTGCCTGTTTGTCGTAATCGTTGTGAGCTGTTTTGTCATTATCAACGGTTGTCGCTGATGTTTCATTGACCGTCACACCTGCATTTTTGGCGCTAAAAACAACTTCATTAAGTTTTGTAGTCGTAGGAACTTCCGTATTAAACGTAGCATCTTTTGAGACTTCAACTTTTTCAGTTGTGTTTACCGGCGACACCTGAGTGGTGTTTGTTGTGTTTGTTGAGGCAGTTGAAGGTGTTACTTCATCTGCTGAAGCATTTGCTGCACCTAATGCCAAGAATAAGGCAGCTGCTAAAATAGCACCACACAAATTGCGGTATTTTTTGTTTTTACGAACTGTGTAAGTTTTATTTTCTGACATCATTATGGTATAATATCTCCGTAGGTTTTAAATTTTTTAAAATTTTTAACTAACCCCGATGGCCGTCGGGGTTTTTTTGTGTTGAGGTTGTAGTGAACCTCTTTTTAAAGACGGGTTTATCAAGCCATTCAAACCGTCCTGGTAATTTTTTCAAATTTGTAATATAACGGCTAATTAAAATGTATAACATATTAAGGCCAACTAAAATTACAAAGGATAAAATAATTCCTAAAATTGGTCTTAGGTAATCCATCTAGTCCTTCTTACGTTTTGGCAAGAAACCAAGTCCTGCTGCAATTAGAAATGCGCCTAGGCTTGTAAGGCTTACTGTAAGGGCGGTATCATCACCAGTATGTGGTAACGACTCTGTTTCAGTGGCTACTGCTTGTTTGTCAGTTGACGGTTTAGCTTCAGGGGCTTTATCCGTTACCTTATTTGGATCAGGAATTTGACTGTTAGAAGCAGTTGTTTTTGACTTCTTCGTCTTAGAAGTAGATGGTTTTTCCTTAGACTTGGGTGTTGTTGAAGGAGCTGGTGTCACAGGTGTGGTAGGTGCTGTAACACCAGAAGTCCCGTCTGATACAT
>NZ_JASUZV010000002.1:0-120248 GCF_030284685.1 Streptococcus raffinosi | reverse complement strand
GGTAGGTGCTGTAACACCAGAAGTCCCGTCTGATACATGACTAGCGCTTGTGTCAGGAACCTTGTCTGTTGGAACAGGAGTAGTCACACTAACCGTTGGACTAGTTGAACCGTCACTAACAGGAGTTGTTTCATCAGCGAAAACCCCAACCCCTGATGATGCAGTTGCAAGCACTGCTGTTGAGATAAGTGAAATAAATTTTGCTTTATTCAAAGTCTCATACCTCTCTTTTCTTTTCCTTGCGGTGATAACCGACACCGCTTAAGCGAAGGAAGGATTGATTGTTTTGCACAAATTTTCTTGCAATAACTAAATTATTCCGTTTAACGACTGATATTGTTTGAAATATGGTTGCAAAAGCTACAATCTCTTCCACGTTTACAATTCGTCCATTTTTTCGCTCTTTTTTTTGAATTGCTGCGAACTTTGGCCGACATTTGGCAACGGTACCGTCTTGAAGATATAGCATTACACCACCTTCAAGACCGAGTTGCCTGAGATCTGATAATCTCAAAAGAGTATCATTCATTTCGAACTCCTTTTTTGCTTTTGTTTAACTAAAAATAGTTAAATCTGCATTTTGACGTAAGGTTTATAGCTTTGTTCACCTCAAACTCATAAGGCTGGTAGCCACGGCCCGCTTGACCAACCACACCATTTTAACTGTGGGTCCTACCTCGTTAGCACTCACTTTTGTAAGTGTGCCTTTGTTATACTTGATACCAGGCGCTAGATATACTTCTACTAGCTACGCTTTCGCCCCCATTTCTTTTTTTTATGCCTTTAGTATCACTAATCAGGACGAAAGATTATTATTCAGTTTTCAAAGGTCAAAAGCAGTTTTAAGACTTACCAAGGTCAAAACTAAAGCAGCTTGCTACATACCAATTCCAATAACCTTAGTATGCATATCTATAAAGGGTCCATTGGCCTACACTATCATAGACCCACCCAACGTTTTTAGCATATCCTTTTAATACGCTTCTACGGTAGATTCTACGTCCAACTCTCATATATTCCCAAGTGCGATACACACCTGAGCTTGCAGATGCTACATTGGAACCATTAGCAGTACTTACCGCTTCAATAGTAGCGCTGCCTACTCCAAGAAGAGCGGCCGCAAGCATAGCTTTTGTTGTAAGTTTAGCAAATTTCATTTTGCTACCTCCTGAAAACATTTGTGACAGTTTAACGACTTATCCAGGTCATGCTTTCAAGAAGGTACTTACTTATATTTGCCAGGTCATCCATTAGTATTTTCTTGTTTCCGTCTCTCTTGATTGAAAACAGCTAAAATGCCATTAAAAACAAATTCTGCAATTTTTTCTGTAGATGATGCATAGCGCATATTTTCTAGGGCGTATTGATAACGTTCATCAAAGTGACGCATTACAAAGTCTGATGAAGCTTTTGAGAACCTCTCTTGTCTTAGACGTTCATATACAAGTCCCCAAATATAATCTCTATCGTACTGTGTCGCTTCATCAACTTTTCGGTTTAGCGTGTTTTGATATTTATCATCTTGACTAGGGTAAGCTATCTCCTCGTCATCCTCAGAAGGAATGTCAGTGTCGCTAATATTAGTATCACTGTTATCAGTATCATTAGTGTCTGAATCTGACACCCCCCTAGTCTGAATCTGACACCCCTCTAGTCTAAATCTGACACCCCCCTGGTCTAAATCTGACACCGGGGGGGTGTCTGGTTCAGAGAAGTCAGTGTTTACAAGGGTTCTAGTAGATTTGTCGTCAATTAATTGACCTAGATATATTCTATTTGCGAGGGTACCTTTTTGACTATTTGACTGCTTAACTTCATAAATCAAGCCGTACTCAGTCAATTGCTTTTTAATTCTTAGAAGTGTTGATTTTGAACAATTCAAAATTTCCATCAAATTAGCATTTGAATAAACTAGATAAATATATCCTGCTTCGTCAATCCAGTTATTTTTCAGGGAAAGACTCAAGCGATCTTTTAGAATTGCGTAAGCAACTTTAGTGTCAATCCGCATTTGTTTATAGCGGTCACTTTCAAAAAGAATTTTGGGCAATGCATAGAAACGTTCTGACGTTTGAAATTCGTCTGCTGTAATCATCTGAATTTTTGTCATTACTTATACCTCTTTCAGTCTGAAATCACCGTTGGAAGCAAAACCGACTAAGCCAAAGGCTTCAAGTTCTTCAATACTGGTGACTGTTTCCTGACGTGATAACCCTGTTTGTTCCATCAAGAAAGAAATAATAGCTTCTCGTGAATTTAGCTCGCTAGGTGTCATCCCTGACCTCCAAATTAGATTTTTTAAATAAATAAAAGAGAACGCTCTTAACGCTCTCTTTGTAATTTTTCTAATCTTCCAAATCGGGACACATACTGGGGTATTCCCCATTTTAGATTTAAGAATATTTTTGAAAACTCTCTTAAGTTAGCAAAGTAAGCATCAAATGAGACTTTCCGCCGTGATGAAAGCACCTGAAACGAACACGTTTCAGGTGCTTAGAAATTTTGAAATCTTAGATAAAAACTTAGTCACGGAACTTCAAAGGAGTTGGCTGATGTCAAACATCACCTAACGAAAGTTTCTAAAAGAACCTTTATTCAATTCATCATAGAAACTCTTTTCATTTTACTTACTTTGTTTGTAAGTCGATGCTTCTTTTAGCCATTGGTCAAATTTGCCTGAGTTTTTAGTCTCTTTGATGACGGCGTTAATTTCTTTAAGTAAGTCATCTGAGCCTTTACGTGTTGCAACTGCATAGGCATCTGAACCGTCTGACTTGAGGTTAAAGTTGGCAAGGGTCAAATCATCATTTTGAGAGATGTACCCTTCGGCAATAGCCTTTTCAAGTACAACGGCCTGAATTTGTCCTGACTTAAGTTCATTAATCATTTCACCATTTGAAGCCAGTGAAACCACGCTAGCTTTCGGAATTTGTTTCTTAGCGACTGTTTCTTGAACAGATCCTTTTTGAGTACCGACAGTTTGTTTAGCTAGACTATCAGTGCTTGTAAAGTCATTGACCTTATCTTTCTTGACAATAACCACATTTTCAGCGGTGTAATAGCTATCAGAAAAATCATAGACTTTCTTACGCTCGTTTGTTACCGAGATCCCTGCGATGGCAATATCTGCCTTGCCACTTTGCACACTAGCTAGGACATTGTCAAAAGACATAACGGAAAATTCGACCTTGACACCTAATTTCTTTCCGATGGCCTTGGCCAACTCGATATCTGCTCCGACCAAAGTGTCCTTGCCATTAATGAGCGTTTTGAATTCAAAAGGCGCAAACTCTGATTCAGTGGCGACAACAATTTTCTTCTTGTCCTTAATCGTTTGAGGTTTCACCCCCTGACTTCCGCTACAGGCGACCAAAACGCAGGCTGCGACTAGGGCCGTGAGCATAAACCAAAATTTCTTCATTGTTTACTCCTTATTTAGTAGGACTCTTTAGTGAGAGAGCGTAAGCGTCTTGTACAAAGCTATCAATCTTACCTTCTTTTTTGAGTTTAGTAATCACCTTGTTGACTTTAGCTTTTAGTTCATCACTTCCCTTAGGCATGGCTACAGCATAAGCATCATTTGAATCTGATTTAAGCTTAATGTCTGACACAGCCAAGTCACTATTTTGTTCCACATAACCTTGAGCGATAGCTTTTTCGAGGACGACACCATCAACTTGACCAGATTTCAATTCATTAATAGCTTCACCAGGTTGTGACAAAGCTACGACATTAGCATCTGACAAATTAGATTTAGCAATTTTTTCTTGGATAGAACCTTTTTGAACAGCTACAGATTTCTTAGCAAAGTCGCTGGTTTGCTTGTAAGTTCCTGTGTCGTCTTTTTTAACGACAAGAACTGTTTCAGACTCATAGTAAGTATCTGAGAAATCGAAGGTTTTCTGACGTTCCTTAGTTGCCGAAATACCAGAAATGGCAATATCTGCTTTACCAGACTGAACGCTGGCTAGGACATTGTCAAAGGACATTTCAGAGAATTTGACTTTCACACCAAGTTCATCAGCAATAGCCTTAGCAATTTCAACATCTGCCCCAACGACAGTATCTTTACCATCTTGGAGGGTTTTAAACTCAAAGGGAGCAAAGTGAGGATTAAGCGCCACTGTTAAAGTCCCCTTATCCTTGACCTTATCCAAGGTATTATTTGATGACGAACAAGCCGCCAAAGTTGTCAAAGCAAAGACTCCAGCGATTCCCAACAAAAATTTCTGCCATGTTTTCATAATCAATCTCTTTTCTATATTTATTAACTATTTAAGTATAATAATGTATTATTATTCATTTGTCAATGGCAAAATGGACTTTTATTGATTATAACTTTTATTTTTATTAATTTTTTGCTTGTTAATCACTAGGAATTTCCTTTATTTTAAAGCTCTCCATATCATTTTAAAAATAATAAAAAAACTATTCATTCATTTGAATAAATAGTTCATTTTATTACCAAAATTCTCGGATGAAGTCATCTTCAAGGCGCTCCCGATAGAAAAGTTCTGAGAGATTGTCTTCTTCAAAGACACGTAAAAGATTGAGCATGTCATAGGCCAATTCCATCTTAGACACATCCTCTCGGGGAACCCAGCGAACTTCGCCTTCCTCTGTTGAATGAATCTCTCCTTCAAAATCTGAAGTTCTATAAAGGAATACTAGATAACGCTCATCTTCAGTCGTGTACCAATGCTTCATACCAACTAATTTAGGATTTTTGATGGTCAGACCAGTTTCCTCCTTAACCTCACGGATAACTGATTCTACCAGACCTTCGTGTGCTTCGATATGGCCACCGGGTAGGGCCGCTCCCGACCAAGAATAACGCTTTGGATCCCGGATTTGCATGACAATGTTTCCACGGCCATCTTCGATGAGACACATATTCGTTAAAATAGTTGCTTGTGAACGTGACATATATTTCCTTTCTTTCATATACAATAGATTGCTTGAATAAAGGCTGAGGCAGGAATGTGTCAATTAATCCATACTCTTCAGCTCTAGCACCATATCACGGATTTGAGCCGCCAATTCAAAGTCAAGCAATTCTGCTGCTTCGTGCATTTGCTTTTGAAGTTTCTTGATGGCTTCTTGGCGCTCTTTCTTGTTCATGGCACTGTAGTCCACCGTATCCTCAGCCACTTCTGCTTCATTAGCCTTAGTGATAGAAATAAGATCTCGGATTTCCTTCTTGATGGTTTGTGGAACTATGCCATGCTCCTTATTATAGGCCATTTGGATTTCACGACGACGAGCCGTTTCATCCATGGCTTTCTGCATAGACTCCGTAATCTTATCCGCATACATGATTACGTGTCCTTCGCTATTTCGGGCAGCACGTCCAATCGTTTGGATAAGTCCACGTTCGTTACGAAGGAAGCCTTCCTTATCCGCATCCAAAATAGCAACCAGACTAACTTCAGGAACGTCAATCCCCTCACGGAGAAGGTTAATCCCGATAAGGACATCAAAGACACCTAGACGCAAGTCACGAATAATCTCCGTACGCTCTAGGGTCTTAATGTCAGAGTGCATGTATTTGACCTTGACACCCATTTCCTTGAGGTAATCGGTCAAGTCTTCAGCCATCTTCTTAGTCAAAGTTGTTACAAAGACACGCTCGCCTTTTTCAGTACGGGCATTAATTTCACCAAGGAGGTCATCCATTTGACCCATAGTTGGACGAACTTCGACTTCTGGATCAAGAAGCCCTGTCGGACGGATGATTTGCTCAACCACAGTCTCGGTCTGCTCCATCTCATAGTCACCCGGGGTAGCAGAAACATAGACAATCTGATGCACATGACTCTCGAATTCTTCACGTCGAAGGGGACGGTTATCAAGAGCCGATGGCAAACGGAAACCGTAATCAACCAACATCTTCTTACGGGCTTGGTCTCCGTTATACATTCCTTTAATCTGTCCCATGGTCATGTGGCTTTCATCAATCATAATGAGGAAATCTTCTGGGAAGAAGTCAAGCAAAGTAAATGGTGGCTCTCCCTCTTTACGACCATCCATGTGTCGTGAGTAGTTTTCAACACCATTGGTGTAGCCCATCTCACGAAGCATTTCAACATCGTATTCTGTCCTTTGACGAATACGTTGAGCCTCGATGAGTTTACCTTCGGCCTCAAATTGCTTAACCTGAGCCTCCATCTCTTCCATAATATTGTGAATTGCTTCTTCCATATGCTCTTCATTGGTCATAAAGTGAGTAGCCGGGAAAAGAACAAGGTGCTCAACTTCACCGAGATTGCGTCCGGTCAGGCTCTCAATCTCACAGATGCGGTCAATCTCATCACCGAAAAATTCCACTCGAAAAGCATGTTCGTCACGGCTGGCAGGAAAAATTTCGACAACATCGCCACGTACACGGAATTTCCCACGTTGAAAATCAATGTCGTTTCGCTCAAATTGAATATCAACCAAGTCATTGAGCAACTTGTCTCGAGAAATCTCTTGACCTGGACGAAGGCTGACCGCTGAATCCGCATATTCTTTGGGCGAACCCAAACCGTAAATACAAGAAACAGAAGCCACAACGATCACATCATTGCGTTCCAATAGGGCTGATGTTGCTGAGTGACGGAGCTTATCAATTTCATCGTTTACAGAGCTATCTTTTTCAATATAGGTATCTGATGATGGCACATATGCCTCTGGCTGATAGAAATCGTAGTAGGAAACGAAGTATTCCACAGCATTGTCTGGGAAAAATTCTTTGAACTCACCATAAAGCTGACCTGCCAAAGTTTTATTGTGGGCGATAACCAAGGTTGGTTTATTCACGCGCTGGATGACCTGACTCATGGTATAGGTCTTACCTGTCCCTGTTGCTCCCTTTAGGATTTGAGCCTTCTCACCACCTTCAATATTATCAACCAAGGTTTCGATGGCCTGAGGTTGGTCCCCAGAAGGTTCGTATTTAGAAACCAAATGGAATTGGTTGTCTTCTTTTCTATCTATCATGGTTTTTCCTTTCATTTATGTAATCATTCATCTCTTGGTCGGAGAAAATTTCCCCACTTGTAAGCGGAATTTGAA
Organism: Streptococcus raffinosi; assembly: GCF_030284685.1. Lineage (NCBI taxonomy): Bacteria > Bacillati > Bacillota > Bacilli > Lactobacillales > Streptococcaceae > Streptococcus > Streptococcus raffinosi. The sequence goes on along the minus strand of NZ_JASUZV010000002.1, from coordinate 113,192 downwards.
TCATTCGCATTTTAGCGACATAGGCACGTTTCTTCCGTGATTGATGACCAAGTTTTTTGTCATAGGTAACAGCTGTCTCACCATTTTTGAAGAAGACAAGCAAAACCTGGTACCTCTTTTTATCATCAACTTCGGCATCATAGTCGAAGACATGCTCAATGCGTTTCAAAGAATATCTCACCGTCGAAGATCGTTCAATATCCTCCATCCGTGTTGTCCAAGCTTTCTTGACAAACTCAATCTCGGATAAGGGAATGTCAAAGGTTTTCCGTCCAAATGCTTGGCCGTAGTAGGTCAAGAAATTGTCATCAAGTTCCAAGAGGTTACCATGACCTTTGAGATTTACGATACCGTCTATGAGGATAACAATGGATAATAAGAGCCAAAATAAAACAATGAGACCCACGAATAACTTGACTGGATTTTCACGAAGAGAACCTCTAATGAGCTCAGGATAAAGAATCCATAAAGACAAGACGGAAAATATAAGGCCAACCACTATTTTCAATTTCAACATGACCCTATCAAGCTTAACTATCATATTGTCCCCTCCAAGTGTTTCTTCTATTTTAACATAGAAGTAAAAAGACCGAGTCTTTAGAACTCAGCCTTAAAAATTTTCTTTTTTCAATTGTAATCGGAGGATGACGATACCTACCAGAAGAACGAGACAGGTAACGATATTTCCTTCTAGACCAAAGGCTCCACCTGACAACCAATCAGGAACGCCTGACCTGGCCTGAAAGTGCAATAAGCTACCGCCTACATCCCGTCCACTAACTGCCACACCAACTAGATTTCCTTGCGCAAAGTTCCAAGCACCGTGAAGGGCAGCGACACCCCAGATATTATCTGTCTTGAGCATGTAAAGGGCCATGAGAACCCCTACTAAAACAATACTGATAAGAGACAAGGCGGTAACCCCTTGATTTCCCATGTGTAGCATTGAAAAGAGAGAACTTGAAATAGCAATTCCCCAAGAAAGGTTCAATTTATTAGTAACTGTCTGAAGCAACCAACCACGAGTCACCAGCTCCTCGGTTCCACCTTGGATAAACCAGAAAGGTATTAGGGATAGTATATATAGGAGGGTTCTCTGAGAAAAATCTACTCTTACAAATTCTAAACCACCAAGTAAATAAGTCCCGAGGAAACTCACTAACAAGAGTAGAGTCCCAAATCCCCAGCCCTTGAGCATATGGCACCAAATAGAGCCTCTAAAGAATCCAAGGGAACGAATGGAGCGCTTTTCAACAACTTTGACCCAGAAAAAGACGATCAGAGCAGTAAAGGCAAAAACACCCAGTTCAAAATACTCAGATGAGAATAACTTAAAGGCGATTGCATTAATATCCTGCGGTTGCACACTACCATTTAGCATCATGACAAAGAGGACAAGGGCTACCGGAATTCCTACAACAAAACCTGCTAACAGTCCACCTATAAGGACAAAACCAGTAGCAATAAGGCAAGAGAGCATAATCATCAGCCAACTTGGGACTTTATCATATAGTCTAGTATATTTCTCAAGCATACGTTTTTTCATTTAAATAACTCCTGTTACAAACCTTACTTGTGTTAGATTCCAGTGTAACGAATTGACATAGGCTTGTCAACTTCTTCTTAAATAGCTCTCATAATTGACGAATCTTGTTATATTTTCTAACATCAAACTTCTCAAAGTTTGATAACAAAGGCTTTTTTTGATAAAATAGGAAGGTATTTTATAAAGGAGAACTTTTTATAATGAAGAAAAAACTTCTGACACTCTTTTTGAGTGCCATGTCAGTTTTCTTTGTTTTCGGAGCTAAAGCATCTGCTAGCACGATTTCAGTTGTTTCAGATACAGCCTATGCCCCATTTGAATTCAAAGACTCTGATCAGACCTACAAGGGTATCGACGTTGATATTATCAACGAAGTTGCCAAACGTGAAAAATGGGATGTTAACCAAACCTATCCTGGTTTTGATGCAGCCGTTAATGCGGTACAAGCAGGACAGGCCGATGCTCTTATGGCTGGTACGACTGTTACCGATGCCCGTAAGAAGGTCTTCACTTTCTCAGACACTTATTACGACACATCCATTGTTATCTACACACGTAGTAGTGATAAAATCAGTGACTACAAACAATTGAAGGGTAAAACAGTTGGTGTTAAAAACGGTACTGCTGCCCAATCATGGCTTGATAAAAACGCAAGCAAGTATGGCTTCACTGTTAAAACGTTTGACACCAGTGATTTGATGAACAATAGTTTGGATTCTGGTTCCGTTGATGCAGCCATGGACGACACACCTGTTGTTCAATACGCTATTGGTCAAGGTAAAGACTATGCCATCAATATTAAGCCTGAATCTATCGGTAGCTTTGCCTTCGCTGTGAAAAAAGGGGGCAAATACGAATACCTCATCAAGGAATTCAACGAAGCTCTTAAAGCTATGAAGAAAGATGGTACCTACGACAAAATCATGAAAAAATGGTTGGGTGACTCATCAAAATCTTCTTCAAAACCTTCAGCAGATCTTAAATTGACTGGTGATGCTAATGCAAAAGCAACTCCTGCCAAGGAAACTTACACCATCTCAATGGACTCATCATTTGCACCATTTGAATATCAAAATGGTTCTGGTAAGTATGTTGGTATCGACGTTGACATCATCAATGCTATTGCTAAAAACCAAGGTTTCAATGTCAAATTAACCAACCCTGGTTTCGATGCATCCCTTAATGCCGTTCAATCTAGCCAAGCCGATGCGGTATTGGCTGGTATGACCATCACGGATGCCCGTAAACAAATCTTTGATTTCTCAGATCCTTACTACACTTCAAACATTCGTTTGGCTGTGAAAAAAGGCTCTAACGTTAAGAAATACGAAGACCTCAAAGGTAAGACTATTGGTGCCAAAAACGGAACATCTTCTTACTCTTGGTTAGAAGAAAATGCCGATAAGTATGGCTTCACGCTTCGTGCATACGATGAAGCTTCTACTATGTATGACAGCTTGAACTCTGGTTCAATCGATGCCCTTATGGATGACGAAGCTGTTCTTCTTTACGCTATCCAACAAGGACGTAACTTTGAAACACCTATTAAGGGAATCTCTACTGGTGAAGTTGGGTTTGCTGTTAAAAAAGGGACTAACCCTGAATTGATTACAATGTTCAACAATGGTTTAGCTGCTATTGTTAAAGACGGTACTTACGATAAGATTATCAACAAATACCTTGACAATAACAAATCTAAAGAAAAGAGCTCAACCAAAGCTGTTGATGAAACAACAATTGTTGGCTTAATTAAAAACAACTACCATCAACTTCTTCAAGGTCTTGGTATCACTATTGGATTGACCCTTCTTTCATTTGCGATTGCCATGATTATCGGTGTCATCTTCGGTATGATGGCAGTTGCACCAAACAAGACCCTTCGTGTGATTTCACAAGTCTTCGTTGACGTTGTCCGTGGTATCCCATTGATGATCGTTGCAGCCTTCATCTATTGGGGTATTCCAAACTTGATTGAAAATATCACTGGTCACCAATCACCAATCAATGACTTTGTGGCAGCGACTATCGCCCTCTCACTTAATGGTGGTGCTTACATTGCTGAAATTGTGCGTGGTGGTATTGAAGCTGTGCCAATTGGTCAAATGGAAGCCAGCCGAAGCTTGGGTGTTCCTTACAATACAACCATGCGTAAGGTTATTTTGCCACAGGCTGTCCGCTTGATGTTGCCAAACTTCATCAACCAATTTGTTATCTCATTGAAGGATACGACTATCGTATCAGCTATCGGTTTGGTCGAACTCTTCCAAACTGGTAAAATCATTATTGCTCGTAACTACCAATCATTCCGTATGTATGCTATCTTGGCCATCCTTTACTTGGTCATCATCACATTCTTAACGAAATTGGCTAAACGACTAGAAAAGAGACTTAAATAATGGCTGAATTGAAAATCGATGTGCAGGACTTGCACAAATCATATGGCGACAATGAAGTCCTTAAAGGCATTGACGCCAAATTCTACGAGGGCGATGTTGTTTGTATCATCGGACCTTCAGGTTCTGGTAAATCAACCTTCCTTCGTACCCTAAATCTACTTGAAACAATTACATCAGGTAAAGTAATCGTGGATGGTTTTGAATTATCAGATCCTAAGACAAATGTTGACAAAGCCCGTGAAAACATCGGGATGGTCTTCCAACACTTCAACCTCTTCCCACACATGTCAGTACTTGAAAACGTGACATTCGCACCTGTTGAACTTGGACGCATGACTAAGGAAGAAGCTGATAAATTAGCGATGGATTTGTTGAAGCGTGTTGGTCTTGAAGACAAGGCTGAAGCGACACCAGATAGCTTGTCAGGTGGACAAAAACAACGTGTGGCAATTGCACGTGGTTTGGCCATGAATCCCGACATCATGCTTTTTGACGAACCGACTTCTGCTCTTGACCCTGAAATGGTCGGAGACGTTCTTGACGTTATGAAAGAGTTAGCACAACAAGGAATGACCATGCTTATCGTTACTCACGAAATGGGATTTGCCCGTCAAGTTGCTAACCGAGTAATCTTTACTGCGGATGGTGAGTTCCTCGAAGATGGCACACCAGATCAAATCTTCGATAACCCTCAACATCCACGTTTGAAAGAATTCTTGGACAAGGTTCTAAACGCCTAATCATCACAACAGTTACTCTTACTAGAGTAGCTGTTTTTGATTGCCACAATTTGAGAAGATAAAAACAGAGCAGGTACTAGACTTGCTCTGTTTCTTCATTTAATTCAGGGTGTTTCGCTGCTTCTTCTTTTGCCAGACGCTCACGTTCAAGACGGAACTTACGGTTTGGATTTAAGCGAGTGAAGAGCTCTTCAAGCTTCTTTGGATTCCATACATCGGCCGCAGAAACGAAGTTTCCATCTTTGTCCCTGAATGATATCGGTTTATCTCCCATTGTAAATCTCTTTTTTCAATAGTTTTTTGTTTTCAGCAACATTTCCTTCGTATTGACCACACCTCAAAAAACCATTCGATTTTTACCGACTTAACTCAGTTAGTGAGGTTGATAGGCAGTTCGCCATAGCGACTGCCGTAGACTATCAAGTGCTTTAGCACTTAGAGCGACTTGAAGCGTCACGACACGAAGGTTAGTCGGTCGATTTTACCGACTTGACGTAGTTAGTGAGGTTGATAGGCAGTTCGCCATAGCGACTGCCGTAGACTATCAAGTGCTTGGCACTTAGAGAGTCTTGCACGGTCACGACACGAAGGTTAGTCGGTCGATTTTACCGACTTAACGTAGTTAGTGAGGTTGATAGGCAGTTCGCCATAGCGACTGCCGTAGACTATCAAGTGCTTTAGCACTTAGAGAGTCTTTCAACGTCAATCCACAAACTCAAATTCGAAGTTACCAATACGAACAATGTCGCCATCCTTAGCCCCACGTTCACGGAGTGCTTCGTCAACTCCCATTCCACGCAATTGACGTGCAAATTTCATAATTGATTCGTCACGTTCCATGTTTGTCATGATAAAGAGTTTTTCAAGTTTTTCACCAGAAAGTACCCATGAAGCATCGTCATCACGGCTAATTTCAAATGGACGTTCATCCTCGTTAAAGCCATAATATACTTCTTCTTGTTCCATATCTTCTTCACTATAAAGTAAGAATTCATCTGTTTGATCAAGAAGTTCTGCGGTCGCTTCCAAAAGATTCTCTAGACCTTGATGAGCCAAACTTGAAATTGGGAAAATTTGTGGTAACTCTTCGAATTCATCGTAATTAGCAGCCAATTTTTCCTTAAACTCTTTCAAGTTTTCCTCAGCCTCAGGCATGTCCATCTTATTAGCAACAATAATTTGCGGACGTTCCATCAAACGCAGGTTGTAAGTTTCCAATTCCTTGTTAATTTGAAGGTAATCTTCGTAAGGATCACGCCCCTCGCTTCCCGACATATCAATCACATGAAGGATAACACGTGTACGCTCAATGTGGCGAAGGAACTGTGTCCCCAATCCAACACCCTGACTAGCCCCTTCAATCAAGCCCGGAAGGTCAGCCAGGGCAAAGCTCTCACCTGACTTAGTACGAACCATTCCCAAGTTAGGAACAATCGTCGTAAAGTGGTAGGCACCAATCTTTGGCTTGGCTGCCGTTACCACACTAAGAATTGTTGATTTACCAACAGATGGAAAACCAACCAAACCAACATCAGCCAAAATCTTCAGTTCCAACTGAAGTTCACGTTCTTCACCTGGTTCACCATTCTCAGCGATTTCAGGTGCAGGGTTACGAGGCGTCGCAAAACGGATATTTCCACGACCGCCACGACCACCATGAGCAATGACAAACTCTTGACCTTCTTCGACCAGGTCAGTAATAACCTTGCCCGTTTCAGCATCACGCACTGTCGTACCTGGTGGAATACTCACAATCAGGTCTTCAGCACCTCGTCCGTGCATTCCCTTTGTCATCCCTTTTTCGCCGTTCTTGGCCTTGAACTTACGGTTATAACGGAAATCCATAAGGGTACGCAAGCCTTCGTCAACCTTGAAAATGACTGAGCCACCCTTTCCGCCGTCACCGCCCCAAGGACCGCCATTCGGCACATATTTTTCACGACGGAAGGCAACCATCCCATCGCCACCACGACCAGCTTTGACGCTAATCTTGGCCGTATCTAAAAACATACTCATCTATTATTTTCTCTCTTTCTGACACATGTTGCATGCCCTCATTTCATCTTAAAGCAATGAGTTTCCGACATACACAAAAAAACGCTTAATAGCGTCTTAAAGGACAGCTGCGACTGCTTGGAAAATCAATGCCCCAACTGTTACTAATAACATAATTAAAACGACAACTATTGTCAGACGTTCAAAGAATGATTTCTTACGTGGTCCGTTATCTCCAAATGCCACTTGAATTTACCTCTTTTTTCTTCTAGTATATCATTTTAATGGTAACAAAAATCTACCTATTTCGCAACTGTTTGTTAAGCTTAAGCCAAAGGAATTCCAAAAACGCTTAATCCGTCTAACTCCTCTTGAGTCAATCGACGCCAAGTGCCAATTTCTAAATCATCTGGCAAAACTAAAGATCCCATACTCAAACGTTGCAAGTCTGTCACTTCCTTACCACAAGCAGCTACCATGCGCTTGACTTGGTGGAATTTACCTTCGGCAATGGTAATCTGAACTGTACTCGTTCTAGCTGCCTGATCTACTGACAAAATCTCCAATTTAGCTGGTTGGCAAGTGTGGTCTTTTAGCTCAATTCCCTTTTCAAAAGCTTGCATATCTGCTTCGTCCATGACACCTGCTACCTTAGCTTGATAAATCTTGTCCACATGTTTTCTAGGTGATAACATAGCGTGAGCCAAATCACCATTGTTGGTCAATAGAAGCAGGCCATGAGTATCAATATCCAACCGACCAACCGGAAAAACCTGCTTGTGGCGAGCTGTCTCATCCAGTAAATCTAAAACCGTCTTATGACGAGCATCTTCTGTTGCCGAAATCACGCCTTTTGGCTTATTCAAGAGATAGTAAACAAAGGTCTCATGTGTTAGTTCCTGACCTTGATAAGCAATCTGGTCCTTCTTCTCATCAATCTGAGTCTTAGGAGATGTTTCCACCTGACCATTGACGGTCACCTGCTTTTTCTTAAGATAGGTCTTGACTTGACTACGACTGCCAAGACCACAGTCAACCAAAAACTTGTCCAGACGCATCTACACATCCTCCTTTATCGGAATCCAAACTTCCATCTCATAATCTTCAGCCTGACGATTACCTGGTGGATAGACCTCTACCATGGGCTGGTTAATAATGTCAAAATGTTTCTTGGCGTGCTGAAAACTCTCCCAGACCGCTGCTGTCGCCGGCCCCTTAAGTTTAAAAACTGCATAATTCGCCGGTGCAAGGGCAATCATCTCCAAGGCATCGTCCTCACCAGCCAAGGCAGTGACATAAGTTTTTCGACTTCCGTCAGTGATGCGAATCCCATAAGTAGTAAGGGCCAAATCATCTCGCTCTGCAAGAAAAGGAATCCAGAGAGGCTCTGTCGGCTTGCCAATTTCTCCACCCTCAAAAGTCAGACCTGAAAACGTCAAAAAGCCTTTTTTAACAATTTCCACATCATAACGAACAGTCACCAGATGAAGTTTTTGAATAACCTGTTTCCTCTCTGTTGGCTGAATCGGTGTCTCATCAGCTAAGGCATAGGAGATTTTTTCCACAAAGGCTTGCTTTTCCTTATCACCAGAACCTATAGGAACAAGCACCCAATCCTCTACCTCCACACTTTTATCTTCACAAAGATAAGTGTAACGCTGACCGCCTTGGTTAAAAGATACTTCAGCCAAACGATAGAGGGGATCTGGGTAATCGACAACCACCATTTCCAGTGCACTTGCTTGGAACAAGAGCTCCTGATCCTTGAGACGTACCTTCATCGCCAAGCTATTCGCATCAATAAAAAAACCGTTATCAGAATCCATCATAGACTGAAAGAAGGCCTGGTGTAAGCCAGAGAAGGTCCAAACAACATGCCAACGACACATCATCTCATAGTCATCAATAGTCACGAGAAGAGACAGTTCTTGCTGATCAGCAGCATAAGAATAAGCTTGGACAATCACTTGTTCCGGTGTCAGGTAGTCATTGACAAAGACCGCAAAATCGTCCATGGTTTGAAAATCTGACATAAGCTCTTCCTCTCTAATCTTCTACTACACCTGTCACATACATGGTAAATGTTGCCCTGGTCAAGATTTTCTCCTCCTGGTTAGTGACGAGGACATCCACCACCTTGGTAGACTTACCATTATGAACACAAAGCCCTTCAATCTTAAGGTCATCAGACAGATGTCCAGCCTTTAAATAATTGATATTAGACTGAAGTGTCACTGCATAATCACCTGTTGAGATGGCCACCAGTCCAGCCACCTGATCACAAAGCGTGAATAAATAACCACCATGTGCGTTGCCAAAATAATTTAGAGACTTCTCAACCACCTTTGTCGTCACGATGACATGGCCAGTTTCAAATAGTTCTTCTTGAAAATTCTCAAATACACGAATTTCATGTAGTTTGTCTTGCATAGCAAGCCCTCCTATCATTTTCTATTCCACTTTAAAACAAATAGCTTATCTTTACTTACTAGTATAACACGAACTTGGTAAAGGATAATCAGCTTATGGAGCTAAGCTGATATCAACCACTATATCTTCGCGAAAGAGCTTCTTGACACGACAAAACTCATCCACAAAGGCCAGCAATTTATCCTCATTTTCGATAACCAAGTCCTCAGGCAAATGTATCTTCAGCTTGAAATGACCCTCTTCATAACTAGAATCAACCTGAATAGCAAGCTCCTCCTTTCCCTGAAACTTGGCAAAATAACTCTGCAAACACATGGTTACACAAGAAGCCAAAGCAATATTCACCAAACTCATGGGTGTTTCCCCGTCCTCAGTGTAGCCAAAAAGTTCCACAGGTGCCCCGTAACCCTCTGAAAGGGAATGATAACGTTTGTCACCCTTGATAGTTGTTTGATACATCTTAGTCACCTCATTACGTTTTACTCTTATTATAACAAAGAGAAGCTGACCTACCGAGCTTAACGACTTGAACTGTCTGTCATTATGATGGAAAGCGTTAAGGAGCTAACCTCTTATTTTCCAATAGATTAGCCTAACACAACACCACTATTACTGAAGGATTACAGTTAGATAAAATCGCCTGAGAGCGCTTTCGAATCCCCCTTTTTTCATTTACAATGGATGTATTAAGAAAAAGGGAGACTATTATGAAAACATTTTCTAAACTTACTTTAGCCTCTGTCTCAGTTCTTGCCTTGTTGACCTTAGCAGCATGTGGCAACTCTAAAGACAAAACTGACTCGTCATCTTCATCAGCATCATCTAGCAAGGTGACCAAAAAATCTTCTTCAAGCAGCTCAAGTGCTTCAGTAAAAGTCAACAAAGACGGTTCAACTGAAGTGAGTGACGGAAACGGTAACTCAGCAAAAACAAACGGAAATAACACTGTCGAAGCCAAAGACAACAATGGCAATAATGGAACAGTGAGCCAGGATGGTTCAGTTGAGGTCAATAGCCAAGACGGAACAAATGTCAAAGTCGGTTCAGACGGAACCGTTTCAATTGGGAACTAAACTAAAACTCTCAGAAAATAATTTCCGAGAGTTTTTTTATCAGTCAAGACTTGAAGGAATAGAATAAACCTATAGATTTTGAAACCATTCGAAACAACACAGCTCTAAAACTTAGATACCAACGACCTTACCCAATCTTGAGTTTTGGAACCATTCGAAACAACACAGCTCTAAAACAACAGAGGATAAATATATGTGGATTGCCAAGTTTTGGAACCATTCGAAACAACACAGCTCTAAAACTGGTCAACATGCACCAATCTGGCTACGAGGGTTTTGGAACCATTCGAAACAACACAGCTCTAAAACATACACATTGTGGTCTTTATCACAAATAGTGTTTTGGAACCATTCGAAACAACACAGCTCTAAAACAGGTGTATAGAAACAACAGTCGCTTTTTTAGTTTTGGAACCATTCGAAACAACACAGCTCTAAAACAAATGGTAACGGAAAGTATAGCCCATTCGAGTTTTGGAACCATTCGAAACAACACAGCTCTAAAACGTAGTCTTGAGCTATTTGAGTGATTGTCAAGTTTTGGAACCATTCGAAACAACACAGCTCTAAAACCTTATGACGAGTTTATGTGGGAAGTCAAAAGTTTTGGAACCATTCGAAACAACACAGCTCTAAAACAAGACACTGCACGGAAAGATTACCGGCAAGGTTTTGGAACCATTCGAAACAACACAGCTCTAAAACGCGATCCCGAAAATAATTTTCTTAAGTGGCGTTTTGGAACCATTCGAAACAACACAGCTCTAAAACAAGCGAGCAAAGTGGTAGTAACCAATACAAGTTTTGGAACCATTCGAAACAACACAGCTCTAAAACCTTTCCCACTTCGAAATAGTTGAATCAGACGTTTTGGAACCATTCGAAACAACACAGCTCTAAAACATAGAACCGATAATTTGCGAAACACCGCTTGTTTTGGAACCATTCGAAACAACACAGCTCTAAAACCAAGGATATGGAGCTTATCAGCGTTAAGTTGTTTTGGAACCATTCGAAACAACACAGCTCTAAAACAAACTTCTATACCATTCTTCAAAACAACCAGTTTTGGAACCATTCGAAACAACACAGCTCTAAAACTATCCCTTTCGGTTGTTAATTTGTGCTTGAGTTTTGGAACCATTCGAAACAACACAGCTCTAAAACCTTTCAACCAAACGAATCGTATAAATCCTCGTTTTGGAACCATTCGAAACAACACAGCTCTAAAACTCCTGTAGGCTCGGTTGGCGTTCTCGATGAGTTTTGGAACCATTCGAAACAACACAGCTCTAAAACACTTCCTGATATAAAGTTCACAGACGCCAAGTTTTGGAACCATTCGAAACAACACAGCTCTAAAACATTCTTTAGCTTTGGTATCAACTGATTCAAGTTTTGGAACCATTCGAAACAACACAGCTCTAAAACCTGGATTAGGATCAGAAGCTAAAGATATTCGTTTTGGAACCATTCGAAACAACACAGCTCTAAAACAGATGATTGAGTCGCTAAAGCAGGCATATTGTTTTGGAACCATTCGAAACAACACAGCTCTAAAACACGCATTGACCAATATTGCTAAATTCTTCAGTTTTGGAACCATTCGAAACAACACAGCTCTAAAACCGCTCTGGATCATACAAGGCTACTTTCCCAGTTTTGGAACCATTCGAAACAACACAGCTCTAAAACGGTGGACTTAACAAGGGTGATTACTTCATCGTTTTGGAACCATTCGAAACAACACAGCTCTAAAACATACGGGAACTCAAACCCTATGGATATCAGGTTTTGGAACCATTCGAAACAACACAGCTCTAAAACGTCAGACCGTCCATTCCGTTACATCGGCTAGTTTTGGAACCATTCGAAACAACACAGCTCTAAAACTCCCACCACTTCTTAATTTTTTTAATTAACGTTTTGGAACCATTCGAAACAACACAGCTCTAAAACATTGTGTCCACAACTCCACTGATTGCGTTTGTTTTGGAACCATTCGAAACAACACAGCTCTAAAACGTTTGGTTATCATGTACAGTACCAACATTTGTTTTGGAACCATTCGAAACAACACAGCTCTAAAACCCAGCCAATGCAGTTGGATTAGCACCTGTAGGTTTTGGAACCATTCGAAACAACACAGCTCTAAAACCTCGTATATCGTTTTTCTCTACCAGATTTCGTAATCGCGCTATTCATCTCAGCATGACTTCAGCTTCAAAATGATTCCATTTTTATATTCATTATACCTTAAAAAGCCTTATATATCAATGTTTTAGACAATATGTGACTTTGATTATTTCTTAATAATCATATGTAAAGCAACTTAACTCCTCCTCTATCAAAACCTTATAATCTACTCTCTAACAAAATAATTATTCCATTCAACTTCATACAGAAACTACTAAATACTAAAAGATAGTCTTGAAATAACCCAAGACTATCTATACTTATTACCAAATTACTAGTTATTATAGGGCATCAAAATATAATCCTTGTCTAAAATAAATTGTTGAATCTCTTTAATCTGTTTAGGTTCCAAAAATAATACATTAGCTTGTAATAACTTTATATATTCCAAGATTTGATAAATTTCATCTTTAGAAAAATACGACAAGCTATTGACGAATACTAAAATTTTCTTTTTAACTAAATATTTGAAAATCTGTAAGATCTCAAATATTTTTTCAAAAACCGTACAAGACTTAGTTTCGATTCTGATACCTAATACTTTAACTAGTTCTAAAAGTGTAATCTCATCATACTCTATATCTAGTTCATTTTCTAAACACTCTGCCATTATAATATCAGTAATTAATGATACCAAAGAATCTATTTCTGATCTAACTTCAGGTTTATCATTCAACTGGTTTACAATATCTGTGTGAAGCAACTTTAATACCTGAGAAGTATTAATATCGTAACCTAAAATATCTGTTATTAAAAGTAATTCAGAGGACCTTATACTCCTTATTTTACTATCAAATATTGTTAAATTCGATTGTTCATCATACTGATAGAATTCCTTGACTAATTGAGCAAACACACTCACATCCTCAATTACGAGAACTGTCCCCTGGTTAACCTCCATAGGCTCATCCAAAAGCGAAAAATTAATCTTCATCACAATAATTTTCTCCTAAGAACACTAACCTTTCGTCTGAATTGGCAATACTAGTGTTTTTATCTCCGTACAAATAAATCATACGGGCAAATTGCTTTTCGGTAACTGTTAGTATTGTTATATTTCCTTTTTTAGGATTATTAGCTTTAAGTCGTCCAACCATTGCTGTATTGGCGGTATTATTTAATAAAAGTTTACTATATACCGAAAACTGGTGCATGATGAAACCTTCACTTAAAAGAAACTTTCTAAACTTACGATACGCTTTCCTATCTTCAGCAGTATCTGTTGGCATATCAAACATTAATATCATTCGCATATATCTATAACTCATATTCTAAATTCAGGAATTTCCTCATCTAACTGATTTAACGCTTTTATAACTTTTTTTGTATAATCACTAACAATATTTGATAAATACATCTCTTTTCCATTATAGGGATAGGTTTCTGAAAAAATCGAAAAGAGTTCTTTTTTGATTTTGACGAAATTATTATGACGATTTTGATAAACAATTCTATCTATAATTGGTCTAAATGGCTCCATAATATCACTAGCAAGGTTAAATTGATTAAACTGATTAGCATGCTTTAAACCAATTTGTGTCATACAACCACAGATGACAACCTCACGTGCAAACATACTCAATAATAAGGTATATCCATAATCCAATGCTGCATTGATATCGTTATCACTTTCCCTAGTAAAATCATTACCGAAAAGCGTATTAAAATAAATTCTGGCAGAATGACCCTCACGATTACTAGGATCAAACTGTTCTAATCCATGATATAACTCCATAATTGACTGAGATTTCTCAAAGAAGGAACATTCCCCCAAATAGTAGGACTGATTCAATATCTTTTGTGCAATAATAGCAGTCCATACTTCACATTTAATATCTTCTTTCCACGCAATTTGTCTAGCTATTTGTAGACTAGAATCATGACGTGCATAATACGACGTAAGGAAAGCAGTCGGTAATCGTTTATCATCACAGAAAATAACAAGAACATTTTCATCAACTAATCTCTTCACTAACATAGTAGTCAGTACAATGTCAGTAGTTTCTAATAAAAGTATATCAATCTCAGAAAGATGAATCATCTCAGTTTTATATGAGTTTCTAAAAATAAGGTGATTATTCTTATATGACAGTTTAGAATGTGTGTTTACGACTACTGTTCTCCAACCCGCCATTAATCCTCTCCTAGTTTGCCAAGATCTATTCGTGTTTCATAGAGGCCTGTAACAGATTGGTGAATAAGTGTGGCATTTAGAATCTCAGCGATAGATGAATATCGTCTTCTCTCAATACTACGTCCAAAGAATTTAAAAGTGGCTGGCGCTCCAATCGAAGTAAAAGTCAACAAATTGATAAAGGAAGTAACCAACTCATCAATTTCAGTATCCACATTTTTACGATAGATTTCTTTCATCTTTTCTAAATTTGCTTCTGCCAAAATATATTTTTCAGAAAAAACTGATACAGTATCAAGGATTTTTCCAAAATCTGTCCGATGAGTTTCTACATATTCTAGATGTTCTGGTTCTAGAGTATTATGGATATTTTTAGCATGATAAAGTAGTTTGACCAATTTGTCAGGCAGAATAAACTCATTTCCCTTTTGTAACTCTTTAGCACTTGCTAATAATCTACGTCTTCCATTCTCTAATTCAAATAGACTGAACTTAGGTAACTGTATGATGTTTTCAACTTGGATATTTCGGAGTCCTCTTCTTTCAAGAAAATCCACTGTGTTCTTTTCAAAAGACTCTTTTTCCATAATAGTTATACCAATTAACTCCTTAACTGGCTTTAATTTTTTAGACTTTCCTTTCTCTCTTTCGGCCATAACCAATACAGAATAAGCAACAACAGGACTATCAAATCCACCATATTTTTTTGTATCCCAAAGCATTTTCTTGGTCTTTCTAGGAATCAACTTGTCAGAATTACCATGCGGCTGTACCAACTCTTTAGAAAAACCTCCTGACTGTACTTCAACTTTTTTCACAACATTTACTTGCGGATAAGAAAGTACTCTCCTTACAGTCGCTAAATCAGATTCTTTATTCCAAACAGATTCACCTGTCTCCTCATTTACCTCAATAAGTGGTCTGTCAATAACTGTACCATCAGCTAAGGTAATAGATTTTTTAAAGGTATTCATGATATTTGAATAGAAATATACCTTTTCTGTAGCGGACTTTCTTTCTCTAAAACTATTGTATTTTGGGTAGTCACCGTACACAAATTCTGGCTCTAGTTTAGGGTATTTCTTCAGCAAGGCACTTGCCACAACAGCATTCAAGTAGGCATCATGAGCATGATGAAAATCATTTATTTCACGAACTTTATAAAGTTCAAAATCCTTACGAAATTGAGAAACCAAGCTAGATTTCAAGGTAATAATTTTTACTGTTCGTAACGTTTTATTATCTTCATCTTTTTTATTATTAAATCTCTCATCAAGTAAACGAGCTACATGTTTTGTTATTTGACGTGTTTCAACCAACTGGCGTTGAATAAAACCAGCTTTATCCTCAGGTGACAAACCTCCTCGTTCAGCTTTTGTCAAATTATCAAATTTTCGTTGAGAAATTAATTTGGATTTCAACAATTGGTGCCAAAATGTCTTTCTTTTTTTGACAACTTCTAAACTTGGAACATCATCTGATTTACCTCGATTACTAGCAGATGAAACAAGTACTTTATTGTCAATAGAATTATCTTTCAAAAAAGCCTGAGGAATAATATGATCAATATCATAATTACTTAATCTATCAATATCTAAATCATCTCCGGTATACATATCTTTTCCATTTTGAAGGTAATACAGATAGAGGCGTTCATTTTGAAGTGCGTTATTGTCTATTTTAAAAAGTTTTGCAGGAACATTTTCCTTAAGTATCTTACTACCTAACTCTTTGAGAGATTCTTCTAAACGTTTTAAGCGTTGTTGAGAATTAGATTTACCTTGGTTGGTATATTGGTTTTCACGAGCCATCTCAACAACAATTGACTCGGGATTTCTTCCCATAACTTTAACCAATTCATCTACAATTTTTATGCTTTGTAAAATACCTTTTTTAATCGCGGGACTTCCAGGCAAAGACTGAACGACCTGTTTAATATTATCTTGGTCACCAATAATTTGTGCTTTCTGTATCTTCTTTTTAAAAGAAAGAGTATCATCGTGAATAAGTTGCATGAAATTACGGTTAGAAATACCATCATCAATTAAGTAATCAAGAATAGTTTTACCAGATTTTTCATCTCGAATACCATTAATTAGTTTAGCAGATAACTTACCCCAGCCAGTATAATGTCTACGAGATAACTTTTTCAAAACGGATTTATCAAAAATATTATCAAATTTTGAAAGACGTTGTTTTATCATCTCTCTATCTTCAAAAATTGTCAAAGTATGGATAATTTCTTCGATAATCGCTTCGTTTGAACTATCATCCAAAAACTCTTTTTCATTAATAATATTTAAAAGATCATGATAAGTAGATAAACTAGAATTAAACTGTTTCTCTATGCCTTTTAATTCGATTCCATCATATCCATCAATTGCATGTAAATAATCAATAATATCCTTATCAGTAACTTTCCTTTTACCTTTAAAATAAAGTCGAACAATATCTTTCTTCTGCTTACTATCTAAAAATTGATAATCTCTCATACCTTCAGCGATAAATCTAACTTTTGTTAATTCATTATATACTGTAAAAGTTTCGTATAAGAGACTATGCTTTGGAAGTACCTTCTCTTCTGGCAAATACAAATCAAAACTAGTCATTCGATTAATAAAAGCCTCTGCCGAAGATTCTTTATCAATAACGTCCTCAAAATTCCAAGGTGTAATTTTTTCATGTCGCTTTCTTATTGACCAAGCGAAGTCACTATTCCCTCTCGCAAGTGGACCTACATAATAAGGAATTCGGAAAGTTAAAATCTTCTCGATTTTTTCTTTATTTTTAGCCAAGAAAGGATAAAATTTAGCTTGCTTATCAATAATAGCTCTCATTTCTTGAAGATGAATCTGATATGGTATCGAACCGTTATCAAATGTACGTTGCTTTCTTAAAAGGTCTTCTCGATTAATTTTTTCAAGAAAATAGTCCGCACCTTCAAGACCCGTCAATAGTTTTTTTTAGATAAACATAGAAATCTTCCTGATTTGTTTTTCCATCAATATAACCAGCATAACCATTCTTAGTGTCGTCTTTAAATACTTCGTTATAGGTTTCTAGCGAAATATTTCTTATATATGCCTTTAGTAAAGCCAAATCTTCTTCGTGTTCCTTATATCGCATTATCATGGCAGAAGAAAGAGGTGCTTCTATCTCGTTATCAGTTACAGTCAGAATACCTGATAAAAGAATTGCGTCATAAAGTTTTTTGGCTTTGAGAAAGACATCACTGTAATCATCTCCAATGTGACCTAACAACGTCTCTAAATCTTCGTCATAGCTTTCTTTAGAAAAATGTAAGGAAGTTTTTTCGTCTAAATTAAAATATTTCCTAAAGTCAGCTTGATTTCCTACAATCAACTTCAGAAACTCTGAAAAAATCCCTGAATTCTTTTCCCCAGGAAATAGTTTTAATAAACGATCTTTCTTAGCTGATTTGCTAATTTTATCTTTAACAATTTCCTCAAGCTGTTTACTATTCTCAAGTGATAAATCCGATTCAAAAATAGCATTATAACTGTCCAAAAAATCTTGAAAATTCTTCTTTATATCATTATTTCTAGAATTAAAATCTCCTTCAATTAAGAAGTGACCTCTATACTTAATCATATGAGCCAATGCAAGATAAACTAGACGTAAATCTGCTTTTTTAGAACTATCTGCTAAATATTTCCTTAAATGATAGATAGTTGGAAATTCATCATGATAGGTTTTTTCTTTTACTAGGTTTCCAAAAATCGGATACTTACTGTCACGCTTTTCATCAGGAACTAAAAATGAGTCATCCAGTCTTTGAAAGAAAGATTCATCTATCTTAGCCATCTCTCTGCTAAAAATTTCCTGCAAATAAAGGATACGATTACGACGTCTAGTATAACGTCTTCTTGCAGTACGCTTCAATCTTCTTCCTTCTGCTGTGATTCCGGATTCAAAGAGCAACGCACCCAACAGGTTCTTTTTAACATATTTTTTACTGGTATTTCCTAAAACTTTCACTTTTTTAGATGGAACCTTGTAATCATCAGTTATTACAGCCCATCCAACACTATTCGTTCCAATATCAAGTCCAATTGAGTATGGCTTAGTCATACATTTCTCCTTATTTGAAAAATCTAAATTTATAGAAAATATTATACACTTATTAAATAACATTTCAACATCTGATAGAATTACTGATTAAATAGTATGACGTTAAAATCTTGTAATCAAGAATAAAATATTTTATACTTTACCCTGTAGTAAATTGACATATTGGTTACAAAGCTATATAATAAGAGTGGTTTGAAACCATTCGAAACAATACAGCAAAGTTAAAATAAGGCTTAGTCCGTATTCAACTTGAAAAAGTGGCACCGATTCGGTGCTTTTTTTATGCACAAAGAGTCCCTTGAAATCATCCAAAGGACTCTTTTTATCTTTACTATTTTCCAACCTCATCCAAGATCTCAATGACCTTATACAAATCTGGTTCTGTGATTTGGTATGGAGCTTGTTTACGGACGATTGGTTTGGCACAAAAGGCGATACCGATGCCAGCTGTCTGAATCATCGGCAAATCATTGGCACCGTCACCCATAGCAATAGTTTGCGAGAGGTCGAGGCCATTTTCTGCTGCCCAATCCTTGAGTTTGGCAACCTTGACGTCTTTGGTGACGATTTCACCATAAACCTTACCCGTCAAAACACCATCTACCACCTCTAAGTGGTTAGCCATAACATAGTCAATACCTGCCTCCGAGGCTAGTCTGTCAACCGTCTCGTGGAAGCCTCCAGAAACCAATCCTACCTTGTAGCCACGTGCATGAAGTTCATCCACAAGTTCCTTAGCTCCCTTGTTGAAATGAATGCGAGCATAGACCTTGTCAAAGATACTTTCTGGTAATCCTTTTAGGGTTGCTACACGCTCATTGAGAGCCTGTCTAAAATCCAGTTCACCACGCATGGCACGCTCTGTGATTTCAGCGACTTGTTGGCCGACACCTGCCTCTTCTCCCAGTAAATCAATGACTTCTTCTTGGACGAGAGTTGAGTCTACGTCCATGACTAATAACCCTTTAACTTGTGACATAATTACCTCTTTTTTAATACCTATTTTATTTTTAACTAGGTTAGCACTTAACTGTAAAATAATAAATGCTTCTTACAAAAAATCCTGGACCAAGGTCCAGAATCTTTTACTTACATACGAATAAGTTCTCGTGTTTTCTCGTAAGATGAAACAAAACGCTCTGTTACACCAGGTTCTACTGTTTCCAAGGCGTAAGAAATTTCTTCTAAAGATGCATCATAATCGTGGTCAACTTCGAACAATTTTAGGGCGTGTTCAAAGCTACTTTGAACAGCAGGTTCGAAAGAACGGTAACGGTTTGAATACTGCAATAACTGTTCTGTCAAGGTTGCATTTTGAACAACCAAGTAAGCTGTCTCTTCCAAATGATCAATGGCATTTTTAGATGTCTCAGTCAAACGCATTACCGCATCAATATTAATACGTCCACGGCTAAGCTCATCCATGAGAGCCTCAATTTGAGCGCTTGTTGAGAAGAAAACACTCAAGAAGGACTGAGGAATTCCTGGAAGGTTACGTTTTTCCATGAAACGCTTGATAACATGCAATTTATTAACATACACATCAAGTGCTTCACGTGCCTTAGCTTCATTTTTCTCAATAGCCTGAAGGTTTCCAAAGACCTCTACCTGTCCATTTTCAACAGCAGACAGGGTGTTGAGACTCTTTTCAAATGTTTTCTCAAGCTCTGAGAAAGGTTTAACCTGAGTATCAAAATTTTCAAGAGTTGGAAGAACAGCTGTTTCCACACCTGAAATATCAGAAGCAAAGCTACGAACATCCGCAGCATAAGTTTCATCAAAAATGTAGGTTAACATGAGACGTTCAAGCTCTTCTTGAAGTTGCTTATTATTATTCTTAGCATGCTTGAGGTAGTCTGGCAAGACTTTCTTGTGACGCATAACAACTTTGTAAGACGCAATTTCACGTTCAAAAATGCTATACAAGTTGTTAATCTTATCTTGAATCTCAACATTTTCTTCTTCCGCACGATCCAAGTCAAGAGAAACCAACTCACTTGAATTTGAACGGATAGCTTCACGAATCTCTTGGAAACGACGTTCGATATTTTTTTCAGGGAAGTGATAATTTTGCTCGATTAGCTTACGATAGCCAGATTCCAAATCATCCAACTGATCTGGGAAGTCGTCTTCCAACTTAGCGACAATGGCTGGAATCTTCTCTGAAATTTGACCCAAAGCAATAGTGTGCTCTTCTGCACGATCCAAAATACTTGATGCTTCAACAGGGTCACCTGATGAGTTGAGAGTCACGAATTCTGAAAACTCAGCTTCAATATTTTTAAGCTGTTTATTGATTTCACTCATGGTAGAGCCAAAGTTATCAGAATTTTCTTCAATAGAGTTTTGCAACTCTTCATACAAGTCAAGAGCATGCTTCACACGAGCACTGTTCTTTTCTTCTTGTTCTTTCAAGGTTGAGAGAGCCTCACGGATAGACTTAATGTCTTCTTCCACAAGATCTAACTGACTCTCGATATTATTAATTTCACCACTAGCCTTGAAAAAATGGAAGGTATCGTTCATATTTTCAGCTTCGAAAATATGATTTTCAATATCTGCAAATGAATTTGTCGAGATATCTACCCATTTCTGATTCCATTCACGGAAGGTTGTCTGACTTTGCCCAATCAAGTGAAGCTTTTTGACTTCTTCAATTTCTTCATTTATCGGCAAGTCAAACAAGCCTTGCTTGCGTTCTTCAAGATTTGCAATCCGCGAATCATTTCGTTTTCTAATAAGAATACCGACTAAGTAAGCGACAATTACAAGTATAACTACCACTACAATCAGTAAAACAATTCCGCTAGACATAGTTTCTCCTTAATCGTCTATTATGTTCATAAATGTAGAATAACATTACGATTATATCATAGTTATCCTAGCATTGCACCCTTTTCTAAAAGAATATTAGATATCTAGAGTACTGTAAACGGCATTTTCTTCGATAAATTCGCGGCGAGGTTCAACCTTGTCCCCCATCAACATATCAAAAATCTTATCTGCTTCTGCAGCATCATCCACAGAAACTCGTGCCATCAAACGATTTGCAGGATCCATGGTTGTTTCCCAAAGTTGGTGATCATCCATTTCACCTAAACCTTTGTAACGTTGTACTGTAGGTTTTGAACGTCCCACACTGTAATTTTCAAGAGCAGCACGTAATTTTTCTTCCTGATTTACACCTGGTTGGATGTACTCTTTGATTTCAGAGCCAACCTTAACCCCATATATTGGAGGTTGAGCAATGTAAACATAACCCGCTTCTAAGATTGGACGCATAAAGCGATAAATCAAAGTCAAGAGCAAAGTACGAATGTGAGCTCCATCAACATCGGCATCGGTCATGATAACCAATTTGTGGTAACGAGCCTTGCTGACATCAAACTCTGCACCAAATCCAGTACCCATAGCTGTGAACAGGGAACGAATTTCTTCATTAGCCAGAATCTTATCCATGCTTGCCTTTTCAACATTCAAAATCTTACCACGAATAGGTAGGATGGCTTGGAATTCACGGTTACGACCTGACTTGGCAGAACCACCAGCTGAGTCTCCTTCGACAATGAAGAGCTCATTCATTTCGGCATTGTTTGACGAACAATCTGCCAACTTACCTGGAAGGTTAGAGATTTCAAGGCCTGACTTCTTACGGGTCACTTCACGCGCACGCTTGGCTGCAATACGAGCCTTAGAAGCCAAAATTCCTTTTTCAACAATCTTTTTAGCGATAGCTGGATTTTCCAAAAGGAAACGACTAAGGGCTTCGCTGAAAAGACGGTTAGTAATCTTAACCACTTCGGAGTTTCCTAGCTTGGTCTTGGTTTGACCTTCAAATTGCGGGTTGGGATGCTTAACAGAGATAATGGCTGTAAGACCTTCACGAACATCGTCCCCAGTCAAATTATCATCTTTATCCTTAAGAATCTTATTTTGACGTGCATAATCATTAATGACACGTGTTAAAGCCGTACGGAAACCTTGCTCGTGAGTACCACCTTCATGGGTGTGGATGTTGTTGGCAAAACTCATGACAGTTTCATGGTAGCCAGTCGTATACTGCATAGCAACTTCGACTGAAATACCATCCATTTCACCATCCGTGTAAATAGGCTCATCAAAGATAACATCCTTGTTTTCATTGATGTATTTGACATAAGAGGTGATACCACCCTCATAGTGATAATGTTTCTCTTGCTCAAGACCCTCACGTTTATCAGTGATCGAAATGCGTAGCCCCTTGTTCAAAAAGGCCAATTCTTGGATACGTTTGGCTAATTTTCCAAAGTCAAACTCCGTTGTTTCTTGGAAAATTTCTGGATCCGGAGTAAAGTGAACGGTTGTTCCGTGTTTCTCTGTATCACCAATAATCGCTAAATCGTCTACCACAACACCACGTTTATACTCTTGGTAGTGAATATGGCCATTTTTATAGACCTTAACATCCAGTTGGGTTGAGAGGGCATTGACGACCGAAGAACCAACTCCGTGCAAACCACCAGAGACCTTGTAGCCGCCACCGCCAAATTTACCACCAGCGTGAAGGACCGTAAAGACTGTTTCAACCGCTGGACGGCCTGTTTTCTCTTGGATGCCTACGGGGATACCACGACCGTCATCGACAACCGTAATGGAATTGTCAGGCTCAATAAAAACTTGAATATGAGTGGCAAAACCAGCCAGCGCCTCATCAATAGAGTTATCAACTATTTCCCATACCAAATGATGCAAGCCCTCTTTAGAGGTTGAGCCAATATACATCCCTGGGCGCATACGCACCGCTTCAAGTCCTTCTAGAACTTGAATCTGACTAGCATCATATTCTTGTGCTTTTTCTTCGAAATTTTTTAATTCATCAGTCATCTATGTCACTATCTCCAATAATGATTTATGGCCATCAACAAGTAAGGTGTCCATACCTGCCGCTTTTCCAGCCTCAATATCTATCTGGCGGTCACCAATGACCAAGCCGTGTTTAATATCGTATTTTTTTATTAAATAAAGGAAACTCTCAGGACTAGGCTTTCTCGCAAAACCATTTTCCGAAGTTACAATCTCTGTAAAGTAAGGAGTAATCTCTGCTTTATCCAGGATGTCTAGCACTAGATGGTTACGGTGGCTAACCAAAAAGTTACGCCCACCTTCAGTTACAATCTTCGCCAGAATCGCCTTAGCTCCTTCAAAAAGCACAGGTTCTTGCAAATGCTTAGCCTCTTCCTGCTTATATAGGGTGCGGAAATCAGCTATATCAGGTGCAAACATTCCAATAGCAGTACTGGTTGACACCTTAAGAGCATCATAGACTGCTTGAAATTCCGCCGTACGGTTAAATTGTTTCAAAGTTGCTTGAAAGGCTTGGGTTGACACCTGATAATTATCTAGTAAGGTACCACCCAAATCCCAGATATAATCTCCATAATTCATAACCTTAATTATAACATAAAAGGTCAGATTTTGCTTGTTTTTCACAGCTAAAAAGGCTTGGAAAACCAGTCCAAACCTTAATTTTTTAGCTTAAAATCAAACTAGCCACAATAGGGCTGATAAAGACGTATAAAATCCCTGTCACAGCTATAGATAATCCACCCATGGCACCTGCTACTTGTCCATATCTAAAGGCAGCTCCAGTACCTACGGCATGTCCAGTTCCTCCGAGAGCAAGCCCAATAGCTACCGGGTCCTTGATTCCCATTATTTTTAGAAAAACAGGACCTAGGACAGAGGTTAGAATCCCCGTAATGACAACGACTACTAGGGTAACGGTCGTAATCCCTTGCATTTTCTCAGAGATTCCCACAGCCATGGCCGTTGTTACAGACTTCGGAAAGAGGGAAATCGCTAGGAAATAATCCATCCCAAAAAGCTTAGCAATCAAGGCCGTGTAACTTGTATTGAGAACACAGGCCAAAGTCGAACCAATCAAGATACTCTTATAATGGTGACGCATGAGGTGGAGATTCTTATAAAAAGGAACAGCTAGGGCAACCGTTGACGGAATAATCAAGCTATTAAGATATGAACCGCCTACATAGTAATCCTTATATGAAATTCCTGTATAGTGCAAAATCAAGATAATCAAGGCAGTAGATACAAGAAGAGGTGTTGTCAATGGATTAGGAAAACGACGGTAAATCAAAAGCCCGATTGTATAGGCCAACACAGAAAGGGTTAAGCCAAACAAGGGTGTGTTATAAAAATTAGCCACGTTTAACCTCCTTGTAGTCACCTTCGAAGTGTTTCTTGATAAAACCAACAACTACTGCAATCACTATAATATTAAGAACCAAGGCACCCATAATAATCAAAATAATAGGGACAATGTTATCAGAAATAGCATCCCATCGTTCCATAATACCGACACCTGCTGGCAAAAATAGAATGGTCATATTGGCTATTAAAAATTCTGCGACTGCATGAATATGACGCAAACGAATCCACTTGAGCTGCAGAGCAATCAAAAGCAAGAATAGACCAATAATACTTCCAGGTATGGGTAGTTTAAAAAAAGTTGAAATGGCTTCACCAATAACGGCAAATAAGCAAATCAACATGAATTGAACGTAGTATTTCACGAGTTGCCTCCTAGGTTTAATCACCTAATAGTCTACTCCTTTTTTCTTGGATTTCAAGAGTTTTCAGTAAATTCTTTTGAAAAATCCCTACCGTCCACGGACTCCCTTTGAACAAAAAAAAACTCCAGCTCTAAGCTGGAGTAAATCACAGATGCCACCACCGAGAATTGAACTCGGAACGGAGCATTACCATTGCTCTATTATACCATTTAACTATAGCGGCAACTGTTTCTATCTTACCATATCACTGTTTACCGTGGCAAGACATTTTGCTTATTTTTTATAAATTTAAGTCTTGGTAAGGCGTACGGTAGCCAATTTGTAATACCTTACCATCCTTAAGCAAGATAGGACGTTTAATCAGCATACCATCTGAAGCTAAGAGATTTACGGCTTCATCTACCGATAAGGTTGGAAGTTTGTCCTTCAATCCTAAAGAACGGTAGGATTGTCCACTCGTATTAAAGAATTTCTTGAGCTCTAAATCTGACCCCTCTAGAAGCTCTTTTAAAAATTGAGCTGAAGGTGGATTTTCCTTAATGTTGATGGACTCAACCTCAATACCTAATTGATTGAGTTCAGCTTTAGCCTTACGACAAGTGCTGCATTTTGGATATTCATAAAAAGTATACATGTTTTTCTCCTTTTCTATAGCATAAGCATGTTTCTACATCTTGTCAAACCTAAGCCCTTCCAAATGGAGTAAGAAACGCTTGGCAGCCTCTCCAGCAGCATAATTTCCTATATGACCGGTGTTAGGTAGGACACGGTGACAAGGAATAAGTATCAACCAAGGATTCTTACCAATAGCGGTTCCAACAGCCTGAGCTGAGTGACAAGAAAGCTGCTTGCCAATCTGACCATATGATCTGCTTTGTCCATACGGAATCGCTCTTAAAGCCGACCAAACTTTTTGTTGGAAGTCTGTTCCTCGTTCAGCTAATGGAAGGATATTTGGGCTTGGATTTTCACCTTCAAAATAGGCCTGCAACCACTTCTTTGTCACTTCTAAAATAGGATTTGAGGTGTCTACTAACTTTTCTTCCTCAAGACCTGCTTGAA
Organism: Streptococcus raffinosi; assembly: GCF_030284685.1. Taxonomy (NCBI): domain Bacteria; kingdom Bacillati; phylum Bacillota; class Bacilli; order Lactobacillales; family Streptococcaceae; genus Streptococcus; species Streptococcus raffinosi. The sequence continues at coordinate 86,956 of NZ_JASUZV010000002.1, read as the reverse complement.
AATGATTTTGTCCTTCTAACCATATACCATAGAGGGCTTCCTCACTAGCCACCAAGGACAGGCGACCAAGGGGAGATACATAATACTGACGATAAAACATAGGTTCATTATAACAAAAAGACAGGAAACACATGTCCCTGTCAGCTTATTTTTGAATTATTTACCTTTAATCAAACGTACTCGTACGATATTGTCACTAGCTTCAAACTTAGCGACCAATTCATCAATCTTAGACTTGTCTGTTTCATCAAGGTCAAGAAGGGTATAAGCATACTCTCCCTTTGAACGGTTGATGATATTATCAATATTGATATTAAAATCAGAGACCGCTGTTGAGATACGAGCCACAATGTTAGGCACGTTTTTATTAATCAAGGTGATACGATATGGAGCGCTCAAAGCTTGTTGTACACGTGGGAAGTTAACAGAATTGACAATTTCACCTGTTTCCATGAAGCGACGGATGGTTTGACCAGCCATAATCGCACAGTTGAGTTCTGCTTCACCTGTTGAACCACCGACATGCGGGAAGACTGTCACATTAGGCTTGTTAAGCAGTTCTTCTGTCCCAAAATCCGTGATATAACGTTTTACGACACCTGTTTCCAAAGCATCAAAGAGCGCATCATTCTCTACCAATTCTGCACGGGCAAAGTTGATGATTGTTGTTCCTTTTTGCATGAGGTTAAAGGCATCTGCATTGAAAGTACCTTTCGTATCAGGTGTTAATGGAACGTGAACAGTGATATAGTCACAGTTTTCAAAGATTTGTTTTAAATCAGAGACACGTCTAACATGGTGAGAAATATTCCAAGCTGCTTCAATAGAAACATATGGGTCGTAGCCATAGACCTTCATTCCCAAACGGTAAGCATCATTGGCAATACGGGCACCAATGGCACCAAGTCCGATAACACCAAGTGTTTTACCAGCAATCTCACTACCTGCAAACTGTTTCTTACCTGCTTCGATTTGTTTAGGCACATCGTCACCACTAAGCGTATTAACCCAAGCATTGGCCGCAATATAGTCACGTGCTGAGAGCAAGATAGAAGCCAAAACAGCTTCTTTAACTGCATTAGCATTAGCTCCTGGAGTATTGAAGACAACAATTCCTTTTTGAGTGGCTTCAGCAACTGGGATATTGTTAGTACCGGCACCGGCACGAGCAATGGCTTTCAAATTTTCAGGGAAAACTGTATCATGGAGATTTTGACTACGAATGATGTAAGCATCCGGATTTTTCGCTAAATCACCATCGATTTGAAAATGATTTCCAAGTTCCTTCAAACCAATCTGGTTAATATTGTTATACGTTTTTACACTAAATACCATAATTTTATTCCTCTTAAATCAATGTATACCATGATGGGTTGCCTCATCAACTTCTTGATAGAAGGCCTTTTCCCTCTTGGTTTTGATTTTCTGATAGGCAAATCGTTCCCCGTCAATAGGAACCTTGCCACAATAGACATAACCTAGTTTCTCCAAAATATGCTGCATGACAAGGTTCTTTTCATGCGTGTCGCAACGAAAATCATGAGCGTCAGTTCCCTCGATAAGACCTTGAATAAAGGTTTGAGCGACCCTTTGACCTGTAACCTCAGTCAAAACGGCAATCCTATGAAAAGTAATGTATCGCTTATTGTGATGCTTCCAATCACCGTCATAGATTTTGTCGTAAGCAGGGTCTCCATCAGTAACCACCGCAGCATAAGAAACAATTTGACCGTCAATGATACCGACATAGGCTTGTCCTTTGAGGACATCATCAAAGATGGTTTCTTCAGTAGGGTAACCATCAGCCCCTTGCCATTGGGAACTGCCAGCTTCTGCTAGAGCAGCTCTGGCACTCTCAATAACCGTCATGATGGGCTTAATTTCATTTGGAAAGGCTTGTCTAATTTCCATCTCTTTACCTAATTACTTATTTTCAGCTTCAAATTTCTTCATAAAGTCGATCAAATCAAGGACACCTTGGCGTGGAAAGGCGTTATAAACACTGGCACGCATACCACCAACTGAACGGTGACCCTTGATATTCTTGAAGCCAAGAGCATCTGCTTCTGCTACAAATTTAGCATCCAAGTCTTTACTTGGCGTGACAAATGGAATGTTGCAGACAGAACGATCCTTGGCATCTTTAACAGGATTGGTGTAAAAATCAGATGACTCGATATAATCATAAAGAAGACCTGATTTTTCACGTTGAATTTCCGCCATCTTATCTACGCCACCAATTTCATTTTTAACCCAGTCAAAGACGAGTTTTGAAATATAAATACTGAAACATGGTGGTGTATTGTAAAGTGATCCTGCTTCAGCTTGAATACGGTAGTCCAACATAGCAGACAATTGTGGTTGGTCGTTAAGGAAGTCTTCACGGACGATAACCACTGTCACACCAGCAGGTCCAATATTTTTCTGAGCACCAGCATAGATAAGGGCAAAATCTTCAACGTTATAGCGAGCAGCCAAAATATTTGAAGACATATCAGCTACAATTGGCACACCATTGGTATCAGGCAAATCATAGATAGCTGTTCCTTCAATGGTATTGTTAGTAGTCAAGTGAACATAGGCAGCTTCTGGATCAATCGTTGAAGGATCAAAACTTGGAATATGATCGTAAACAGTATCCTCAGATGACGCCAAAAGAATTGGTTCAAAAGGAATGGTTTTTGAAAGTTTAACAGCTTCTGTATAAGCTTTTTTACCCCATGAACCACCTACAAGGTAGTAAGCTTTCTTACCTTGAGCGAGGTTCAGTGGTAACATTGAGAATTGTGTAGAGCCACCACCTTGCAAGAAAATAACCTTATAGTTATCAGGAATAGCCATTAACTCACGAAGTGTCGCTTCCGCATCTTTAACGATTTTGTCAAATTCTGGAGAACGGTGGGACATTTCTAGCACGGACATACCGGAATCTTGGTAGTTAAGCAATTCAGCTTGTGCCTTTTCAAGCACTGGTTTTGGTAATGTAGCAGGTCCTGCTGAGAAATTATAAATTGTCATAAAGACACCTCCAAAATTTTAATGGTCCCATTATAGCGAATTTTCTGAATATTGTAAAGTCCTAAGAGCAAAAAACGAACGGAATTGCCCGCTCGTCACAAAAAAGTTAGGTATTTTATGTATATTTTTGGCGCCATTTGATTTTAGTATCCGTTATCTCTGTTTAAGGAAATAAGCCGCACCAATCAAATTAGCACCATTATGGTGATGGCAGGCGACAATTTTAGGTCGTTTAATAATTTTTCCGATAAAGTCTATCTCATGGCGAACCTTATCAAACTGGCGGTTGACCTCCTCAATCAGAACCGGCTGAGCTGAAATACCACCTCCAAGAACAAAGATTTCCATATCAAAGATGGATTGAAGATTTAGAATAGTAATAGCTAAGCTTCGACAATAGGCCTCAAAAATTGGATAAACAGCTTCATTTCTAGCATTGATTGCCTTAAAAGCTTCACGACCATCTTTTAAATCAGCATTACCCAGCACTTCATTAACCCTAGTAATGAAACCAACAGCTGAAAGAGTTGTTCCTCGCATTTGTGAAGGATTAACTTTTTCCATTTGAACTGGAAGAAGAAATGTTAACTCAGCCGCTTGAAAGTGACTTCCTTGAAAAAGTTTACCATTAATAATAAGACCACCACCTAGACCTGAACCCAAAACAAGGGCTGCACCGTTGGTCACTCCCTGTAAATGCCCCATCGCCAGCTCGCCTAAAGCTGCTGCTTTCCCATCATTAAGAGCCGTGACTGGTAAATGATACTTGGCTTCAAGGATGTCTTTGATACGAAAACCGTGGAAGAATCGCAACAAGCCTCCGTGATAAATAACACCCTCATCAGTATCTACTGTCCCAGGAACACTGATAGCAATGCCCGTTAAGGCTACTTTAACCGACGTTACCAAATAGTCAATCACATCAAGGGTTTGATTCAAGGTTTGTGGAGATGATTGCGTTGGTAGACTCTTTTCAAGGGCAAACTCCTCCGAAACAAGGGCAGACTTGACCTGAGTTCCGCCAAAATCAATCGCTAAAATCGTCATAGATACCTCCTCAGATTCTTTTTCGCCATTATATCACATGTAGCTAAGACTAGAAAAGATGGTCCCAAAATGCTATTATGAGAATACAAAATTAGATAAAAGGAGTCTCTCACATGACTAAATTCCTACACACTTGTGTTCGTGTTAAGGACCTAGAAGCTTCACTAAACTTTTACCAAGACGCTCTTGGTTTCAAAGAAGTCCGTCGTAATGATTTTCCAGAATATAAATTCACGCTTGTCTACATGCAACTCGAAGACGATCCTGATTACGAGTTGGAATTAACATACAATTACGATCATGAAGCTTACGACCTTGGAAATGGCTATGGACACATCGCTGTTGGTGTTGATGACCTAGAAGCTACACACCAAGCCCACAAAGAAGCTGGCTACACTGTCACTGATCTCTCAGGTCTTCCTGGTAAACCAAAAATGTACTACTTTATCACTGATCCAGATGGCTATAAGATTGAAGTTATCCGCTTGGCTCAGTTCTTAGAAAAATAAACAAAAAAAAGTCAGATTATCTCAAATCTGGCTTCTTTGTTTGCTTACTATTTATCTGTCTTCAAGGCTGACAGAATTTGGGTACGAATATCATCTACTCCATTTGGATTATTCGGTAAGAATAAGGTTTGATTACCTTTAACAGCAAAGGTATTAAGGGTATCTAAATATTGGTTGGTCAAGAGAATAGACATAATCTGCTCTTCAGACATACCCACATTAGCTTCTTTCAATTCAGCAATAGATTCAGCCAAACCATCAACGATGGCCTTACGTTGCTGGGCAATACCTACCCCGTGAAGACGGTCTTTTTCAGCTTCAGCTTCGGCTGCTGTGACAATCTTGATTTTGTCCGCTTCTGCCAATTCTTGGGCTGCTACGCGTTTACGTTGAGCAGCATTGATTTCGTTCATAGATTGTTTAACTTCAGCATCTGGCTCAACCTTAGTAATCAATGTTTTCACAATAATATAACCGTAGGTTGTCATTTCTTCTGCCACTTGGTGTTGAACTTCAAGGGCAATTTCATCTTTCTTCTCAAAAAGCTCATCAAGCGTCAATTTAGGAACTGATGAACGAAGGGCATCCTCAATATATGACTTAATTTGAGCCTCTGGACGCATGAGTTTATAATATGCATCGGTCACATTTTGCTCATTAACACGATACTGCGTAGCGACATTCATCATGACAAAAACATTGTCCTTTGTCTTGGTTTCCACTACAATCTCGCTTTGAAGCAAGCGTAATTGAATACGTGCCGCAATTTTATCGATACCAAATGGTAAACGTATATGGATACCACTCGTTGCAATTTTTTGATAGCGTCCAAATCGTTCAACAATAGCCACTGACTGCTGACGAACGACATAAAGCATACTGATAAGAATTCCCATGATAATTAGGAAGGAAATCAGTAAAAAGAGAAGTGCTGCTTGCATGTTAAGTCCTCCAAAATAAACATTATAAATTCCTTTGTTTTATTATAGCACAGTAATACAATTATTCAAGAAAAAACAAATCTTCTTTTTGCTCCTTCCATAGAAATCAGCTAAAGGCACTATGACTCTTATAAGGGTAAGGATTAATAAGCAAGATTTGTCAGCATTAGTAAAGAGACTGAAACTATGACGTTTCAGTCTCTCATTTTTGAAAATAAAAATATTTGAAGAATTGTTTTACTTTGAATCTAGCACTTAAACTTAGAAGGCTTATTTACGATACATCTTAACTTGAAGGTAAATATCGTTATAGATGCCTAACCATTTTTGGCCTAGATTATCATAGACTTCTAGGTTTTTGATCGTTGATTCTGATGGATAGAAGGCTTTATCATCAGTAATCCGCTTTGGAAGCAAGGCTTTGGCTGCATCGTTAGGTGTTGCATAACCGATGTATTCGGCATTTTGAGCTGCATTTTCCGGCTTAAGCATGAAATTGATAAAGGCATAAGCCTCTTTTTTGTGCTTAACTGTCTTCGGGATAACCAGATTATCAAACCAAAGATTTGAACCCTCAGAAGGAACAACATAGCGAAGATCCTTGTTTTTATCAAGCATCTCACTAGCTTCCCCTGAGAAGGTTACTCCAATAGCAGCATCACCTTGAATCATGTATCCCTTCATTTCATCGCCTACAATAGCTTTGATATTAGGAGTTAAACTATTGAGCTTGGTCTCCGCCAAACGCAATTCCGTCATGTTCTTGGTGTTCAGACTGTATCCCAAGCTATTAAGTGAAAAGCCAATGACTTCACGTGCCCCATCAACTAGCATAATTTGGTCTTTGTAATCAGGCGACCAGAGATCATTCCAATGCTGAGGAGCTTTTTTTACCAATTTTGTATTATAGACAATGCCGACAGTCCCCCAGAAATAAGGAATGGAATAATCATTGCGAGGGTCGAAACTAAGTCCCTTGAAGCTTGAGCCAATTTGATCAAAGCCATGGATTTTAGATTTATCCAATTTCACCAACAGGTTTTCCTTAACCATTTTATCAATGGTATAGTCTGACGGTACAGCAATGTCGTAGGTAGTCCCCCCCTGCTTAATCTTGGTATACATGGCCTCATTGGAATCAAAAGTTTCATACTGAACCTTGATGCCTGTTTCCTTGGTGAACTTGGTCAAGAGATCAGGATCAATATAGTCCCCCCAGTTATAAATCACTAATTTATCAGAGGCACTTCCTGTGTGACTTTGCATATAGGCAGAAATTCCCCAAAGGACAAGTATAATGGCTACAATCCCTAGTAAAAATTCATAGAGTCTACGCATCTTGCTCCTCCTTTTTCTCCTTGGTAATCAAGTAATAGCCAATAACCAAAAGGATAGAGAATAGGAAAACAACGGTTGAGAGGGCATTGATTTCCAAAGAAATTCCCTTACGAGCACGTGAGTAAATCTCCACAGCAAGTGTTGAAAAACCATTACCTGTAACGAAGAAGGTCACGGCAAAGTCATCCAAAGAATAAGTAAAGGCCATAAAATAACCAGCGATAATTCCAGGTGTCAAGTATGGTAGCATTACCTCTCGCAACATCTGCCACTGGGTCGCACCCAAGTCATAGGCCGCATTTACCATATCACGATTCATTTCCTTGAGACGTGGTAAAACCATGAGAACCACAATTGGAATTGAAAAGGCGATGTGGCTTAGCAAAACAGAGACGAAACCAAGCTGAAAGCCAATTAAGGTAAATAGAATTAAGAAACTGGCACCAATCATAACGTCAGGTGCAACCATGAGCACGTTATTTAGAGATAAAATCCCCGTTTGCTGCCTCTGTTTGCTCTCATAGATAAAGATAGACCCGAAGGTACCAATGAGTGTCGCCAAGAGAGCACTAAGAAAGGCTAAGAAGAAGGTTTGAGCCAAAATCAACATGAGTCGACTATCTGAAAACATGCTCTGATAATTATCCAGCGTAAAGCCTTTGAAATGATTCATATCGCCACCACTATTGAAAGAATAGGCGATTAAATAAAAGATAGGCAAATAGAGGATAACAAAGACAAAAACGAGATAGAGATTTGCAAATTTTTTCATTGACGTCTCTCCTTCGTTAACCACATAGTCGCAATCATAGCAGCAATGAGAACAACCCCAATGGTTGCCCCCATCCCCCAATTTTGCGTTGTGAGGAAGTGCTGTTCAATAGCCGTTCCTAGGGTAATCACTCGGTTACCACCAATCAAGCGTGTCAACATAAAGAGACTGAGACTAGGGATGAAGACTGATTGCACACCTGAACGAACCCCGTTAAGCGACAAAGGAAAGATAACCTTAGTAAAGGTCTGCCAATCATTAGCACCCAAATCCTTGCTCGCATTAACGATATTTTCATCCAAATCATCTAGGGCATTATAAATCGGCAGAATCATAAACGGTATTTCGATGTAGCTGGCTACAAAAATAAAGGAGAAATCCGTAAAAAGGATTTGCATAGGTGCAATACCAAAGAAACCAAGAAAGGCGTTAATCCCACCTTGTTGACCAAAAATCCCCATAAAGGCATAAGCTTTAAGAAGGAGATTGACCCAGGTTGGCAAAATGACAAGCATTAACCAAAGCTGTTTATGCTTGAGTCTCGTCAAAAGATAAGCCGTAGGATAGGAAATGAGGAGAGTGACTATAGTAATAATAGCCGCATAAAGAACCGAGTTGAAGCTCATCCTCAAGTAGGTCCAACTGGAAAAGAAGGTCCCGTAATTATCTAAAGTAAAGTTGCCACTGATATCAAAGAAAGACTGATACAAGAGCATGAGCACTGGAGCAACCACAAAAAGCAGAAGCCAAAGCAGGTAGGGTACCGAAAAGAGGCTAGCTGTTTTCTTCATGGCGTTCCTCCTCAATGGCATTAATCAAGCCATCTTCATGCTCTTCCATTTCCACATATTCTTCAATACGGGCATCAAATTCTTCTTCTGTCTCATTGAGACGCATGATGTGAATATCTTCAGGCGTAAAATCAAGACCGATAATCTCACCCTCAATAGCCTTACGGGTCGAGTGGATCATCCATTCATTGCCAAGATTATCATGAGCAATAATTTCATAGTGAACCCCACGGAAGAGTTGCGTTTCCACTCGAACTTGTAGCTTTCCTTCTTCAGGAAGCGTAATTTGTAAATCTTCAGGACGGATAACCACTTCAACAGGTTCGTTAGGACGCATTCCTCCATCAACAGATTCGAAGCGTTTTCCATTGAACTCAACCAGATAATCCTCAATCATCACGCCAGGAAGAATGTTGGATTCTCCAATAAAGGTAGCTACAAAGTGGTTGATAGGCTCATCATAGATATCAACAGGGGTTCCTGACTGAACAATTTCCCCATCATTCATAACAAAAATCCAATCCGACATAGCCAGGGCTTCTTCTTGGTCGTGGGTAACAAAGACAAAGGTAATCCCAAGTCGCTGCTGCAATTCACGCAACTCGTATTGCATTTCAGTACGTAGCTTCAAATCCAGTGCTGACAGAGGCTCATCTAAAAGGACCACTCGTGGTTGGTTGATAATCGCACGGGCAATGGCCACCCGTTGACGTTGTCCACCAGATAATTTTTGAATTGAGCGCTTTTGATAACCATCTAGTTGAACCATTTTCAAGGCTTCTTCTACACGCTCTTCAATCTCCTTTTTAGGGACCTTTTTTAACTTAAGCGCAAAGGCCACATTGTCAAAGACATTCATATGTGGGAAGAGGGCATAAGATTGGAAAACGGTGTGGACATCCCTTTTATTGATAGGAATATCATTGATACGTTTTCCATCTAAAAGGACGTCACCACTGGTCGCATCCAAGAGACCGGCAATGATATTCAAAATGGTCGATTTCCCAGAACCAGAAGCTCCAAGCAGAGTATAGAATTTTCCTTCTTCTAGTTCAAAGTTGATGTCTTTTAAAACTTGTGTGCCACTGTCTTCAAACACTTTTGAGACGTTTTGAAAGGCAATAATCGGATTAGTCAATTGTCATAAGTCCTCCATAAAAATTAAATATAAGATAGGGGTTGATTTAGTTAAGCTTATCACCAATGATACGAACTTCAGGTTCTAAGGTAACTCCAGAATTTTTCCTAACCTTGGCAATGACATCGGCGATAAGATCCTCATAATCTTTAGCTGTTCCTTGATCCACATTGACCATGAAACCAGCATGCTTGGTTGAAACCTCAACACCACCGATACGATGGCCTTTAAGATTAGCTTCCGTAATAAGCTGACCAGCAAAGTGGCCTGGTGGGCGTTTAAAAACAGAACCACATGAAGGGTATTCGAGAGGTTGCTTAAGTTCACGTAAGTGATTGAGGCGATTCATTTCATTCTTAATTTGATGATAGTCACCTGGATGGAGATTAAACTTAGCTGAAATAACAACTTCACCAGTCTCCTGAAGAACCGAGCGACGGTAACCAAAACGCATGTCACGTGCCGCAATGGTACGAATATCACCGTCTTTTGTCAAAACCTGAGCAGAAACCAAGATATGAGCAATCTCTCCGCCATAGGCCCCAGCATTCATGAATACAGCACCACCAACACTACCTGGGATGCCTGCTGCAAATTCAAAACCAGTCAAGCTTTGGAAACGAGCCACCTTTGTTGTCGCAATCAAATTAGCACCCGCTTCTGCTTCAATTTGATAACCGTTAACTGCAATACCGTTAAGCTTGTCAAACATAATCACAAAACCTCGGATACCGCCATCACGGACAATCAAATTACTAGCATTTCCAAGAACCATCCAGGGAATCCCTTGCTTATTAGCAAATTTGACAATACGAGAAAGCTCATAACGATTACGTGGAAAGGCCAAATAATCTGCTGGTCCACCAACCTTGGTATAGGTGTAACGTTTTAAGGGTTCATTGAAACGAATATCAATTCCCACTAAATCTTTTTTTAATTCATCAATCATATTTTTTCCATACTTTTCTATTCTTTTTATTTCTTCGTAGGCATTGTGATAGGCTTCCCTATCATTAAAGGCAGAACCTACAAATGTGTTACTATTTTCCCCTCGAACATCGAGGAAAAATACAGCAAAAGCCAAGATTAATTATAGCAAAAAATCCCCATCTTGACGACAAGGAATTTTAGTAAAAACTAGTCCGAAGTCACGAATTTGTGAACATCATTAGTGTCTAATTGACTCAAATAATTTTCGTAGGTTTGACCAGTTTGAGGCTCAACTAAGTCCTTTGCAATTTCTAGCAGAGGAACCAAAACAAAGGCTCTCTGAGTCATGAAAGGATGTGGTACTATCAGATGCTCAGTCTCCCAAATTTCCTGTCCATAGAGAAGAATATCAATATCCACGGTCCGGGGTCCCCAATGCTCATGGCGAACGCGATCCAAGTCCTTCTCAATGGCCTGACAAGCACTGAGTAGGCTTTCAGCTGGCAACTGCGTTTCTAATGCCAAGGTGAGGTTTAAAAAATCAGCCTGATCTGTTAGCCCCCAAGCGGCTGTCTCGTAATAAGAGGACACGGCTTCAACCTCAGTATCAGTCAACTGCTTCAAGGCTTCCACAGCTCTTTGGAGATAGCCTTGGCGGTCACCCATGTTAGACCCCAAACTCAAATAAACTTTTGTCATCGGCTACGCTCCAACTCAATTCCCACACTCTTGTAATGTCCGTTAATAGGTGGATTCTCCTTAGAAATACGAATCTTAATGGCTTGGATAGGGTCAAATTGAGCAAATAAATCTTCGCAAATAGCACCAGCTAAACGCTCAATTAAGCTATACTTTACTTCTTCCACCTGTCTCTTCATAGCCTCAAAAACCAAGCCATAATGAACCGTATCTGCTAGTTCATCACTTCGTGAGGCCTTGACCAAATCAACTGCCAATTCCAAATCCACCACAAAAATCTGTCCTAGGGTTTGTTCTTCAGCAAAAGCACCATGATAGCCATAGAAACGGCAACCATTCAAAACTATTTTATCCATTTACTCTCCTTTAGACGACTAAACTTACCCTTATTCTAGCATAAAACAGCTAAAAAGTTACGCTCTAATTCGTATGATTTTTTAGACAAAACAGAGACTTTTGTCACTTTATTTAATGCAAACGCTTGCACAATTATTCTTATTTGGTACAATAAAGGGGCAGAGGTTGAAAAACTTCCTGCTATAACATATAGACTTTCTCAATGAACAAGGAATTAACTATGACAAATCAAACTGTAATGCAATATTTTGAATGGTATCTTCCAAGCGATGGACAACATTGGAATCACTTGGCTGAAGATGCCCAACATCTCTCAGACCTTGGTATTAGCCATGTTTGGATGCCACCTGCTTTTAAAGGCACTAATAAGGATGATGTCGGTTACGGAGTCTATGACCTCTTTGACCTAGGCGAATTCGATCAAAAGGGTACTATTCGCACTAAGTACGGTTTCAAAGATGAATATCTCAATGCTATTAATCGCCTCAAAGACGTTGGTATTGTACCCATGGCTGACGTCGTCCTTAATCACAAGGCAGCAGCGGATAAACTCGAGACCTTCGAAGTGGTCGAAGTTGACCCAGAGGATCGTACAAAAGAAATCAGCAAGCCTTTTGAAATTGAAGGGTGGACACATTTCACATTTGATGGTCGTCAAAAGGCCTACAACGATTTTGAATGGCACTGGTACCACTTTAATGGGACTGACTTCGATGCCAAACGAAATAAAAGTGGTATCTATCTCATCCAAGGTGACAACAAAGGCTGGGCAAACAACGACTTAGTTGACAATGAAAATGGTAACTTTGACTACCTTATGTATGCCAACCTAGACTATAAACATCCTGAGGTTATCAAAAATATTTACGAATGGGCTGACTGGTTCGTTCAAACAACTGGGGTCCAAGGTTTCCGAATGGATGCCATCAAGCACATTGATTCTTTCTTTATGCGTAACTTCATCCGTGATGTCAAAGAAAAACAGGGGCAGGACTTCTATGTCTTTGGTGAGTTTTGGAATGCCAAGGAAGAAGATAATAATACCTATCTCGAGAAAACTGAAAACCGCTTTGACCTTGTGGATGTTCGCCTTCATAACAATTTATACGATGCCAGCCTGGAAGGATCCGATTACGATTTGACGACTATTTTCGATCAAACCTTGGTCAAAAATCACCCAGAGCATGCGGTAACCTTCGTAGAGAACCACGATACCCAACGTGGACAGGCTCTAGAATCAACTGTTGAAGAATGGTTTAAGCCAGCTGCTTACGCTCTTATTCTACTTCGTGAAGATGGTCTTCCTTGCCTGTTTTATGGGGACTACTATGGTATCAAAGGGGAGTTTGCTCAGGAAAGTTTCCAAGAGGTCTTAGACACCCTACTTTACGCTCGTAAAGAATTAGCTTACGGAGAGCAAACAGACTACTTTGACGACCCTAACTGTATCGGATGGACACGCTCTGGCAACGAAGGCGGTACTCCATTAGCCGTAACCATTTCTAATGATGTTGCTAACAGCAAAACTATGGAAATTGGCAGTGATTGGGCTGGACAAACCTTCCATGACATCCTTGGAAACTGCTCTGATACTGTAACCATTGATGAAGACGGATGGGGGGACTTCCCAGTTTCTGAAAAATCTGTCAGCGTTTGGACAATTCAAGACTAAGAAAAAAAGCTCGATTTGAGCTTTTTTTCGTTTCATAAAATTCCTGCGATAGTTTTGACTATATCACGATTGACTTCAACATTATGGACACGAACAATTTGACATCCCTTGCTAACAGCATAACCAGATAGAGCAGCTGTCCCTTGATCACGATCCTTGGCAGGAATATTTCCACCTAGGAGATAATCCATAACACGCTTCCGAGAAATCCCAAAAAGAACAGGATACCCAAGTCCAACAACCTTGTCCAAGCCTTTAAGCAGATCTATATTGTGTTGGACATTTTTAGCAAAACCAAAGCCAGGATCAATCCAAATATTTTCCTTGGCCACACCTGCTTTAAGAGCAGCTTGCGCACGTTGATTGAGAAAGGCACAGACATCTTCAGTGATATCATTGTAAACCTCTTCTTTTTGATTGTGCATTAGGATGATTGGCACGTCTTTCTCAGCAGCTAAAGCTAACATCTGACCATCATAAAGCCCTGCCCAAACATCATTAAGAATATCCGCACCTGCTTCAAGAGCAACTCTAGCAGTAGCTGTCTTGTAGGTATCAATACTGACGAGAACGTCATAATTTGCCTTAATAGCTTGTATAATTGGCACAATACGAGCAATCTCTTCTTCCTCGGTAACAAATTCTGCTCCGGGTCCTGTAGATTCACCACCCACATCAATAATACTAGCCCCTTGAGCAATCATACGCTCAACCTGAGCTAGTGCATCTTCTATTGTGTCAAAATCACCACCGTCTGAAAAAGAATCTGGGGTGACATTCAAGATTCCCATAATGCAGGCCTTACCTGCAATTTCATGTTTACCAATAAACATTTTAACTCCTAAAAATCACGCATCAAAGAAAGAATTTCCTTACGTTCTTCACGGTCTTCTTTATAGAGGCCTTTAGCAACTGTTGTGATGGTCTTACTTCCTGGTTTCTTAATACCACGCATGGTCATACACATGTGTTCTGCTTCCACCATGACAAAAACACCTCGAGGATTAAGAGCTTCTTCAAGCGCTGTAGCGACTTGATCTGTCAGACGTTCTTGCAATTGTGGACGACGGGCCGCGACTTCAACAGCACGTGCCAATTTTGAGAGTCCAGTCACCTTATCCCCACTTGGCAGATAAGCTACATGAGCCTTTCCATAGAAGGGAACCAAGTGATGCTCACACATAGAGTAAAAAGGAATATCCTTGACAAGGACAACTTCGTCATGTACCTCTGAGAAGACTGCTGTAAACTGATCTTTAGGGTCTTCATTTAAACCTGAAAACATCTCAGCATACATCTTAGCCACACGTTTTGGCGTATCCAAAAGACCTTCACGCTCAGGATTCTCACCCAAAGCTTCCAATAATTGATAGACTGCTTGTTCTACTTTTTCTTGATTTGCCATAATTTCCTCTTGAAACGTTATAGTACTATCTATTATAACTCATTTTGCTCGATTTTTCTAGCAAAAAATAAAATTGCCTAGCTGAATTCTAACTAAAAAAAGCGAAGACTCCCCGTCACATGGGGACTATCTTCGCTTGTCTTTATTTAATCTTTTAAGTGGTAAGAATATGATGAAATGACAATATTCTCACGCCATTTGAGATAATATTTCAATCGTAAACTCATCTGGTTGTGAAGCATGGTTTGCCATGATTTTTTCGGAACAAACTGTGGAATCATAACAGTCAGAGTCGCATTCTCCTTTTCAGCCTGAGTAGCTACTTCGTCTACATATTGAATAGTTGACTGCGTAATTGAACTGTAAGGTGATTGGATATGAACCATCTCGATTTCTGGGAAATATTTTTTAAACTCTTGTTCGGTTTCCTTATCCTTGTTCTCTGTATCTTTAGTAGACACATGCATAGCGATAACCTTATCACCAATAGAACGTGCATAAGAAATAGCACCAATATTAGCCTTTGTAACATTCCCCACCAAGATAAGGACGATATTGCCTTGATAATGATGTTCTTTGACTTGACCATCAATACGCAATTGTTGAGCAACCCCATTGTAATGTTTCTTAATCTTAAGGAACATCCACATCAAAATAGCAATAATTGGGAAGAATGGCCAAATATCTCCTAGACGGAAAAGGAAGAGAATGAGGACGATAGCATAACAAATTAGGGCACCTAAAATATTAGCTAAAGAGTGTTTCCAGAAGCCCTTGCCGTATTCACGAATCCAATGGACAACCATACCTGTTTGAGAAAGTGCAAACGGAATGAACACCCCTATTGTATAAAGCGGAATCAAACGTTCCGTATTTCCTCGGAAAATGAATAAGAGAGTAATGGCCCCAATAGCCAGCGTCAAGATACCGTTAGAGTATCCCATACGTGCACCTTTTTCAAGATACATATGAGGCATGTATTTATTCTTAGCCATATTAAAGGACAACATCGGAAAGGCTGAAAAACCAGTATTTGCTGCTACTGCAAGAATCATAGCAGTTGAGAATTGGAAGATATAAAATAAGATACTACCAATCCATGAATAGCCAAGAATTTCTCTAGCCATCTGTGCCAAAATTGTCACACCTGAATGAGGTGTAATGCCAGTCCACCAGTTTAGGAAGGTAATTCCAGCAAACATAATCCCCAAGATGCTTGACATGATAAAGAGGGTTGATGCAGCGTTTTTAGGCTTAGGTTTCTTAAAGAAAGGCACTGCATTAGAAATAGCTTCCACCCCTGTCAATGAAGCCGAACCTGATGTAAAGGCCCTTAAAATAAGAATCACTGACACACCTGTAATCGGTTGACCTAAATGGGCCGTAGCCGCATAAGGCATATGCCCCGTTAAGATCTGTAAGAAACCAAATCCTAATAAGAATATCGTTGAGACAATAAAGAGATAAACAGGAATCATCAGAGATTTTGCCGATTCACGCATTCCCCTGAGGTTCATCACCATCAAAACAAGAACCAAAATCATTGAGATTTCCAGATTATAGGGATGAAGTAAAGGAATAGCTGAGGTAATGGCATCCGCACCTGAGGCAACTGAAACGGCTACTGTCAACATATAGTCGACTAAGAGACTACCTCCAGCTATCAAACCAAACTTAGGTGACAGATTTTCCGAAGTTACCATGTAGGCGCCACCACCCTGTGGATAGGCCTTAATTACCTGTCTGTAAGAAATAGTAAGGCTAGCCAAAAGGACTAAAACCAAAACCCCAATAGGGATAGACCACCAAATAGCAGCGCTTGATACCGCCATCAACACCAATACAACCTGCTCAGGACCGTATGCGATAGATGATAGAGCATCACTCGACAACATGGCTAATGCTTGAACCTTAGATAATAAGTGATCATCACTGCTATTATCCTGGGTCAAGGGTTCACCTATTAAAATGTTTTTCAGACGTTGAAGCATTTTTTTCTCCTTACATTTAAAACATATGGGGTATTATACGCCCATAAGACTTATCTTTCAAGTCTAAACGTTATTTTTTCGCTCTAAAAGCCATTTTCGAACTTGGGAAATAAAGTAAAGAGATCCTGTAATAACATATAATTTGTCCTTATCAGCTGATACATGATTCTTGATCCAAGTTTGGAAGTCTGAGACCTTTTTGTAAGCAGCTGGATACTTGTCCAATTTGACACTATTTGGATACTCAAAGCTGGTTACTGTCAAATCACCGACCGACTCTAACTGAGCCAACATACTATCAATAGGCTTGGTATCAATAGCTGCAAAAAGCAATTCAATATCCTTATCCGCATATTCTGATTTTAACAAATCAATCAAGACCTTAACACTCTCGTTATTATGAGCACCATCTATCATGAGATTAGGCATCAAAAACTCTGTTCGACCTAGCCAACTAGCATGAGCTAAGGCAGCCTTAATGAGGTCAGGGGTCACTTCTGGATAATCTTTTTGAAGCAGCAAAGAAGCCATAATGGCCAAACTAGCATTAGCCACCTGATGCTGACCAGCCATAGCCAATGAGATATTTTCTAGCTTTTGTTCCTCGTAAGCAAAATCAAAGGAATGACTTGTCCCTTTAGCTGTGAAATCTTTTCCTAACTCGTAGGTCTTAGCCCCTTCTTCATGTGCTTTCTTTTCAAAGACTGCTCGAACATCATCTCGCTCAGTCGCAAAAATAAAGGGAGCTCCATTTTTCAAAACACCAGCCTTTTCTGCCGCAATTTCAGTATGAGTATTTCCCAAAACCGCCTGATGATCCAGACCAATAGATGGACAGATGACCGCTAGAGGACTAAATAGATTAGTCGAATCATGCAAGCCGCCCATTCCAGCCTCTATAAATGCAATATCCACAGGATGGACTTGTCCAAAGTAGAGAAACATCAAGACTGTGATAATCTCAAACTCTGTCGCATTTTCATGCTCTGTCTCTTTTGGTAGACGCTCAACTACAGGCTTAACACGTTCAACCAAGCCGAGCAAATCCTCTTCTGAAATCATCTGACCATTGACAGAAATTCGTTCCTTAAAATCAATAATGTAGGGCGAGGTAAAGGTTCCAACTTCATAACCTGCTTGACTAAAAATCGTTTGTAGGGCATTTACCGTAGACCCTTTTCCATTAGTCCCAACGATATGCACAGCCTTCAAATTGTCTTGTGGGTTTCCTAGTTCTTCAAGCATCCAGGCCATACGTTCCAAACCTGGCTTAATGCCAAACTTCAACTGACCGTGAATCCACTCTAACGCTTCTTGATAAGTCATCCTTACTCCTTCTTTCAGATTTATTCTTTGATTGAGGTATATACTTGTTTTTACCCAATCATAGTTGCTTTTAGACAAAAATTGTAATACCTCTTTAACCTTCATATTATATCAAAGACTTAGAAGGTTAACCAAAAAATGCAAAAAAGACAACCCTAAGGTCGTCTCTTAAGCATTCTCTTTTTCGTCAATAACAAGACGAACCTTCTTACCTTGAGTAGGTACCGAATAGACAATCGCTCTTATCGCCGTAATAGTACGTCCTTTTTTCCCGATAACACGCCCAATGTCTGTTGGGTCGAGGTCAAGATGGTACTCCAAAAACTCAGCGCCATCAATAATTTTAATGGTCAACTGGTCTGGTGAAGCAATTAAAGGTTTAACGATAGCGATAATAAGATTTTCAATGGTATCCATAGGCTAAAAAATTATTTTGAGAATTTTGATTCGTGGAATTTCTTCATAACGCCTTCTTTTGAAAGGATGTTACGAACTGTATCTGAAGGTTGTGCACCTTTAGACAACCATTCAAGAATACGATCTTCTTTGATTGATACTTGGTTTTCTTCAACGAGTGGGTTGTAAGTACCAACTGTTTCGATGAAACGTCCATCACGTGGAGCACGTGAGTCTGCAACGTTAATACGGTAGAAAGGTTTTTTCTTAGAACCCATACGAGTCAAACGGATTTTTACTGCCATTTTTAATATCTCTTTTCTTTAGTTTTTTATTATGGTGGAGGCATTGACTACCTCTCGACCTTATCTAGTATACCATAACATTTTTATGTGTCAAGAAAAAAACTTGACAGACTCAAATTTTCAACAAAAAAAGTTAGAGACAACCTCTAACTCACTTTTTACCTATTTTTTGCTTGTAGTCTTATGATTTTTTTCGTAAGCCACTTTTGCTTCAGCATATTCAGCTTCTAAGCCTTTAGCTGTCGCTTTTGAGACCTTCTCATAAGTATCACGGCTAGTCAGTTTACCATCTTCATTATATGTAGAAACAACCAAGGTATCCTTATTAACAGTATACGACTTGGTTCGTTTTCCTTTGCGATAAAGTCTATAGTTATCGACATTATCCGAAATATAGTAATCCACTAAGTTCTTATCGGCATTTGGATAAAGTTCTGAGACCACCCGAGTCAACTCACGCTTAAATTCTGAGACTTCCTTGGTATAGGTAATAGACTTATTCCACTGATCAACAACTTGATACTCCTTCAGATAATCTGAAGCCGTAAAAGTAGGCTGGTCCTCCTTACCCTTAGTATAGAAGTAAGAATGTGTCTGTAGGTTATTGGAATGGTCAACCTTAAGGAAAGAAACATAAATTTCATTATTGTTTTCATGCTCCTTAAGAGCGTTGGTTAACTTGCCAGAATTCTCATCCAAGACTTTTGACGTTTTTAATTCCCAAGTCCCCTCAATGTTACCTGAAGCGTTACGCCAAAAGCCATAAACACCACCAATCAACAGCATCAAAACAACGGCAATAAGGCTAGAAATCAAGGCCCCTTTACCCCAATTTTTTGCCTTCTGTGATTTTTTATCAATGTTCTGAACACTTTCTAGAAGACGAATCTGACTTTCCAATCTCTTTTCTAGTTTGTCTACAGTCTGATCTTCTTTGGACTTGACTTTATCAGCAAGCTTTTCGGCCTTTTTCTTATCACGAGCAGCCTGACGAGCAATTTTCTTGGCCTCTTTTTCTTCTTTTCGGTTGGCTTTTTTCAAGTCCTCAGAACTGTCATGATATTGTGATTCATTGCTAAACACTGGAATATCCTGAATAGTTGCACTCGCAGCACCTGCTGAATGGCTTACTGAATCCGGACGTGTTGGCGCATAACTAGCCAACCGTTCTTTAGCTTCAGCGACACGTTGACGCTGTTCTTCTTCCTTTTGAAGAACCTCAGCTTCACGACCTGATTGAAGCGTCTTCACTTGGAAAACAGTTTCTTGGGATAGCGCTTTTCTCTTTTCTTGAGCAGCATTAGCTAGGGCCTCTTGTGCGTCGTTACGCTCTTTTTGAGACTGGGCTAGTGCTTTTGCGGTTGCAGTTTCTCCATCTAATGATTGATCAGGCGATGCTTGTCCTTGATCAGACGGTACTTGATTAGTTACTTGGCTTGAGTCTGACTCCTCAGAGAGGATAAACTCTCCTCTTTCTAGAGCCTCTTTAAAATCAATAGGCCTCGGCTTTCGCCCATTGACAGCCTCAAAGTATTCTAACCATTCGTCTTTCAACATAATAAATCCCCCTAAATTAAAAAACACATGATTAACGTTACTATTTTAACATATTTCAAAACATAAAAATAGGGACTAACAAGAATTCTAAAAACTCTTATTAAATCCCCAATTAATCTTGTTTTGGTGTAACGGATAATAACTGCACAAAACGGTGCTGTGCTGACTCCGTTTCTAAGGAAACATTGTCATATCTGAAGAGAATTTCTTCGATATTTGCTAAACCTAAACCACGACCTGTTCCCTTGGTCGAAAAGCCTCTTTTCTTCAAAGGAGTTATGTCAATAGAATCTTCCTTAGTTGAATTTTCAACAGCAATCACCGATTGTCCCTCCATCTTGAAGATAGCAATAGACAACTTTGGTGTCTCTGACAGAACAGCTGCCTCAATAGCATTATCGCAGAGGATTGATGTAATAGTAATCAAATCCAAGGCACGCATATCTGTGAAGAAAACACCTTCTTCAACCTCTACATGGCAATGAATTCCTTTATCAAACGCCTCAGCCAGTTTAGAAGACAAAAGGCTCTTGAGTGGCATATTGGTAACATGTGTTAGTTTCGCCAAATCAAATTTCTGTTGCTTCAAATCTGATGCTGAATCTTTAAGGACAGTGTCATAAATCATCTTAATCTGGTCAATATCTCTCATCTGTATCGCCTCACTAAGCGAAATCAGAACATTGGTATAATCATGACGAAAACAACGTAGTGTTTCATAAAGGCTCTCAACTTGCTCAGAATACTTTTCTAAATCATCCAAGTGACGACGATTTTCTTTTCGACGCTGATTTTCAAAGTACTCATCTGCATACTTATTGACACTATATACAGCAAAAAGGATAGATGCAAAACCAACTAAGGTTACGATAGGACCAGCATAGTAGAGTGAAAAGAATTGCGAAGCTACAACCACAGCATAGTTAAGAATCACATAACTAATCAAGATAAAGTTAGTGAAAAACATAATTCGACTAAACTTACGGTCTCGCTCCAAGACCCTTAAAGATTTAAAGTCAATATTAAGAAGCTTGGAAAGAGCAACAAAGGTTGGAACAATTAAAAGGTCAAAGAAAATAAAATAAAGATAACTCTTGTTGAGAAAATCTGAAGTGATATTAAAGGCTGGCATTAAGAAATAAGAATAACCATTAAATATCAACAGATAAATGACTAGAGGATAGAAGGCGTAGAAGGCCAACATATTGGCCGTTCTTTCCTTGCCAAAGAAATAGGCATAGAAAAGAAGATAGAAAGGCGTCATAAAGGACAAGCCGACCCCAAAAGAAGAACCGAGTAATCCTCCTAGGAATTCTACTAAGAAAGCCAAGGGGAGAACCAGACGGGGAACCCTAACTAAACTGGTCTGTTCATAAATCCATTGTATGACGATAAAATGCAAAAGATATTCTAATGCAATTTGAAAATCAATCATCATCTGATAGTTAGCCACCTCCTTCTAGTCATAATATGTAAACGGCAAAAGCCACGCTACTATTTTATCACAATTTCCGTCAATAGATGAGATAAAACTGAATAATCGTCTCGGATTTCAGAAAATTTTTAATAACTATTAGAGAAGAAGGATAGGCTAGATACTTTAACGGTTTTTCAATCGTTCCAAAAGTTCCTTTTTACGTGTTCGCGAAAGGAGGCAAGACTCATTTTCATCAAAGAAAACCATATTGGCAGTACGATCCACACTTGTCACATTGTTGACATTAACGACAAAAGAGCGATGGGTTTGGAAGAAGATATCATCCAGTTTTGCCACCTCTGCAATTTTCCCATAAAATTCAACCAAGCTTGTCTTGGTATGGGCAATCAACTTATGTGGAACAGGAGCTGTCTCAATATACAAAATGTCATTATAAGGAATACTGACATCATTTTTATCCGTTTTAACAGTGAGACTCTGTGTCTTCGTTTCTTGCTCAACTTGCGACTGGGCAAAATCCAAAAGCTCTACCAAAGCTCTCTTGAGATCCACATCTTCCATGGATTTATCCACAAAATCAAGGGCTTGAATCTTATAACGAAAAGTCAAAGGCATAAACTCCGAGTAGGCTGTTACAAAAGCAATTTGTGCCTTCAAGTCTTCTTTTCGAATCTCCAAACCAATATCTAGTCCCTGCTTGGTCTGATTTTTGAGGTCAATATCCAGAAGGTAAATCATGGATTTACCTGAACCTCTGTCAGCATCTAACAATTCCTGACCATTCTCAAAGAACGTGATGTCATTAACAACAGCCTTAGACTCCTCAACCGCTTCGTCCAATAAGCGACCAACACGGTGACGCTGTAAGGCATCATCTTCCAGGATGATAATAGAAAGCATCTTATTTCCCTCTTTCTTTCTAATGTACTTTAGCATACCTACTTGTCATTTTATCATATTTAAGCGGATATTATTCTTTTTTTCTGTATAAAGTCTTTTTTAACGACCAAGTTTCTATTTATATAACAATTGTTATATTGTTGTCACTTTATATTCATTTTCAGATGGTATCATTAGAACTGTTTTTGTTTTATATTAAAAAGGAGAAAGTTATGTTACGTTTTACTGAAAGGCAAGGATTCCATTCAAGGACCTTGTTAACCCTTGCAACTGTTGGTATCATGAGTGTTTTTCTTTTGGGACATTCTCAGACAGCTTCTGCTGATCAGACTTATGTCTCAGATTCCACTCAGGCACTGACTTTTGCTGAACTTGAGACAGGTACAAATCCTGGTACTAGCACTCAAACACAGGCTGCTATTGCTTCTGAAGCACCTGCTACCGTCACCACAATCTCACACACCTCTGTGGATGACCAACATACACATGAAAATGATTTTAATCAATCTACCTCAACTACTCCAACTTTTGACGAATTAGCTCAAAATAGTCAAACAGCAAGTAGCACTGTTAATCGTCAGACCGGAGTCATAACCTATGAGACTAAGATTCCGACAAGTTCAGAAAGTCATTCTCAATCTCAAGAAAATAAAGCAACATCAAAGACCGAAACTGTCGCACAAGCACAAACCTGGTCAAAAGATGGTGCTACATGGGTTTCAACGACAATTGACAATGGCAATGTTCATAAAATTTTGTCTACCTATTTTCCAAAACCATTAACAGACACGACAAAACCAGCGACTACTGGAACTTCTAAACCTAAAACATCAAGTTCTACGGCTAACCAACCCAAGAAACCAGCTACAGTTGCAAACAAGCCTTCAACAACTGCAACTATTCAGCCTAAGAAGCCTGTGACTACCGAAAATAAGCCCACAGCTTCAGGCCAAGCTACTAAACCAGTTGACCGAGTGGCGCAAGTATGGCAAAAGAACAACGTTCTCGTCAAAGAAAATTACAACACACCTCATTGGTCAAGTAATGAAGCAACCATCTTCATCAAAGCTAAAACACCAGAGATTGTGACTGCTTACAAGGAAGCTATTACCTCTTGGAACAATACTGGAGCCTTTAACTTCCTACTTACCGACGATAAACTAAAAGCTAACATTATTGCTGATGAACGTTATGAAGAAAATGTAGCATCTCCTCTTGGAGTTACCTACTCTACTTATTATGTCCCAACCAAGCAATATAACAATGCTACCGTTTACCTGAATAGCTTCCATGTTAAAAACAACTACTACCAAAAAAATGGTGGTAAACTCCTTAACACTGCCCAACACGAACTGGGACATGCGATTGGACTTGACCATAATAGTGCAGTTGCCTCTGTTATGGAACCTAAGGGTGGAAAAACAAGTATCCAACCTATTGATATTAACAATGTTAAGAAGCTCTATGGTAAGATTGTTTAAGGTATCAAACCATTACTATCATTTACAAGCAGAACCTGAGGGATCTGCTTTTTTAATAAAGTGAGATGACCATTCAAGACTATTAATTGACTGTTCATGATTTTTTCTTACACTTTTTAAGAATATGTAAAGTTGTATTCCATATTTCTGGTAAAATAGAAAATGTAAAGAGAGACTGGATGAGGCAAAAAGTTATTTTTATAAGTTTTTACTCACTATTCTCATAAACAGAATAAAATATAGTCTAGGAACCCTTCTTAACATTTATACCTATCTTCCCCAAACACTTTTCCCCCATTCCTAGATTTCCAGATCTCTCCTAAATTAACGTCTAGCTGCTTTAGTTAGACGTTTTTTCTTTTATCTACTTTCCATAAATACATTTCTTAGGATACTGTAATAGTAATCACTCAAAATAGATTGTACAAAGATACCGTTCAAGACCATTAATTGACTGTTCGTGATATTTTTTTACATTTTTAAAGATTATGTAAGCATTTTGCTGATTTTTTTGGTAGAATAGATAGTGTAAAGAGGGAACGAATGAGTTCAAGATAAATATTTTATCATTTGAAACTTATTGTTCTCATGAACGTTTTTGATAGTCTAGGAACCCTTCTTAACATTTATACCTATCTTCCCCAAACACTTTTCCCCCATTCCTAGATTATCAGTTCTCTCACAATAAAAGCGTCTAGCCCCCCAGCTAGACTTTTTTTCTTTTCCAAACTTTTGCTATAATAGAATCATACCTATTGAAAGGAACTCACAAAATGACTATAGATCAGCAACTTCTTTGCTATAAACGTCTCCCAAACTGGACAGCCACTACTCTTCCAGAAATGGTGACTCAAAAACATAATACAAAGGTAGGAACATGGGCTAAACTGACCATCCTGTCTGGGGCTCTTCATTTTTACGAATTAGATGAAGAAGGACAGGTTACTGCGGAACATCTCTTCACACCTGAAACAGATATTCCTTTTGTAGAACCTCAGGCTTGGCACCGCATCGCTGCTGCTTCAGAGGATTTAGAATGCTATCTGTCTTTTTATTGCAAACCTGAGGATTATATGGCTAAAAAGTATGACAGCAAGGCTCACTCTGAGGTTCTTGAGGCAGTTCAATCTGGCTATATCAAACCTGGTCGTACTCTAGACCTCGGTTGTGGTCATGGTCGTAACGCTCTTTACTTAGCATCACTTGGACATGATGTTACTGCTGTTGACATTAACAATGAAGCTACCCAACGTATCCAGATGATTGCGGATGAGGAAAATTACAATGTTAGAGCTGGTTACTACGATATCAACCTCGCTGCTCTTCCAGAATCAGAAACCTTTGACTTTATTCTCTCAACAGTGGTCTTCATGTTCCTTGATCCTGACCAAATTCCAGCTATCATCAAAAACATGCAAGAGCGAACTGTTCTTGGCGGTTACAATTTGATTGTCTGTGCCATGAATACTGAGGAGCACCCTTGTACCATGCCTTTCCCATTTACCTTTGAAGAAGGCGAATTGAAAAACTACTATAGCGACTGGGAGCTTGTCAAATACAATGAAAATATTGGTCACCTTCACCGCTTAGATGAATATGGTAATCCAATTGCCCTTCAATTTGCGACTATGTTGGCTAAAAAGGTTAAATAACACACTACTTAGAAAAGTGAATATCAAAGATATGTAACTCTAACTAGGCAGGTGGTACTTAGAGTTTTCTCATCTTGACTTTCTTCACACTAAAAAACTAGGTTTCCAATTGGAAATCTAGTTTTTTAGTTGCTGACAATATCGGCGTATGCTGATTTGAGATTTTCATTTCCTGTTTCTTTGACGTAGTAAATGCTACCATTAGTAGTTGATGAATACAGAACAACTGGTGTTCCATCTCTTTTTATGGAGAAGAAATAACGGTGAACGGTCGTCCCCTGCCAACGCTCATATACTGAAACAATAGTGTACTCAGAACTGCTATTCCCATTTGCAGCATAGGTTGCGTCCACAACCTGATCACGGTCTGACCCCCAATGGATAGGAATAGTGGAGGCTTCTTTGGTAATTTCCTGATAACCAGGTTGATTCATCTGGTTACCCCAAGAAACCATTAAATTAGCAAGACGACTTCCTTTATCATTGGTCCAACGTGGATTTTCACTCGCCGAAGCACTAGAATTGTCACTTGATATTCCCGTTGATGCGAAAAGCGTGCTAGCCATTGTAGAAGGTCCCTCAGACTGTTGATGTGTTGTCCCTGAAATCAGACTAATTCCTATGGCAACGACAATTGCTAATAGAGAGCCCAGAAGAATATAGATATAATTGTAATTTTTCGAGACTTCAATAAGTCCAGATTGATAGGCTAATTGGATCTCATCAGGTTTTGGCTTACGTCCCTGAACTTGCTCAAAACGGCTTATCCATTCTGCTTCTGACAGCTTTCGCATGATTTTCCTCTTCTCTTTATCATTTCACCTTTCATCCTATCATAGAATGCCTTTGATGACAATAGTGTTAAGGATATGAAACTTGCTGTTAACAAGACGATTAAGGATTTAGAAGAGCGAACAGATTCAGACAAAAGAGGAAAATCAAAACACCCATGACTAGTAGGATACTAATCTTATAGCCTAGTGGATTCCTAGGATTTAAACCGGTCCCAAGGCCAATCCTACGGAGGACAAATAAGGGTTCTGAAGGAGACTGATTAAGGCTGTAGCCTAAGAGGTACCTTAAATAAAGCAGGAAGCAGAAACTCAGCCCCGGAAAAACGACCAGAGGAAGCACTAGCCCCTGTGACCACCAAATCATGATTGTAAGAATGATTTGTAACAAAAAGAGAACCCAAAAGAAACCATAAATGCGTGTTTGTTTTTTCATTGATTATCACCTCTCAATCTAAGATAATTATACTCCTCCAAGTTGTTCTTAACAATCCCATAACTCGCCTGACATCTTATTTTCTGCTACAATAGATAAGAAAAATCCAAAGAAGGAAACTGTACACATGAAATTAATTTCTTGGAATATTGATTCCCTAAATGCCGCTCTTACTAGTGATTCTGCACGCGCTCAATTATCACGCGCAGTCATCGATACCTTGGTCGCTGAAAATGCAGACATCATTGCTATTCAAGAGACAAAATTATCTGCTAAAGGTCCTACCAAAAAGCATCTGCAAATCTTGGAAGACTACTTTCCTGACTATGACAATACTTGGCGTTCATCTGTTGAACCCGCCCGTAAAGGTTATGCTGGAACCATGTTCTTGTATAAAAAAGAATTGACACCAGTCATTACTTATCCTGAAATTGGGGCGCCTTCAACTATGGACTGTGAAGGGCGCATCATCACTCTCGAATTTGACAATTTCTTTGTGACACAGGTCTACACACCAAACGCTGGCGATGGCCTCAAACGTCTGCTTGAACGTCAAATCTGGGATGAAAAATATGCGGATTACCTAGCTGAATTGGACGCCCAGAAACCAGTCCTTGCGACTGGCGACTATAATGTTGCCCACAAGGAAATCGACTTGGCCAATCCTTCAAGTAATCGTCGTTCACCAGGATTTACAGATGAAGAACGTGCTGGCTTCACCAACCTCCTTGCCAAAGGTTTCACAGATACCTACCGTCACCTCAATGGCGACGTTACAGGAGCCTATACATGGTGGGCCCAACGTAGCAAAACATCTAAAATCAACAATACAGGCTGGAGAATCGACTACTGGTTAACTTCAAACCGTATTGCCAATAAGGTCACAAAATCAGACATGATTGACTCTGGTGATCGCCAAGACCACACACCTATTGTCTTAGAGATTGACTTATAAAATAACTCTAGACCTAAATCCCTAAAAAGAGTAGAACTACTACTCTTTTACTATGCCCAATTAAGGAGAACTAATGAAAACTAAACTGAATACCACTCAAAAACTCGTTCTGTCAGCTATTATCATGGCTCTTTACATCGCTATTCTCTTTGTGTCACAAGCCATTTCCTTTGGTGCTGTCCAAATGCGTCTGGCCACTGCTCTATATGGATTAACCTATATTTTCCCATTTTTGGTTGTTCCCCTCAGTCTCGCTAATGCTATTGCTAACTCATTTGGTGGTCTAGGATTGATTGATGTTGTCGGGGGATTCTTTGCCAGCTTTCTAGCAACTGGTAGCATCTATCTCATCCGTAAAGCTAAGCTGTCTAGCTGGTTTATCATTCTCCCAATCCTACTCATTCCATCCTTAGTGGTGCCAATCTGGCTTAGTGCCTTGCTCAAACTTCCTTATCTTGCTCTCGTTTTCAATCTCCTCCTAGGACAATTAGTACCGTCAATCTTGGGAGCTGTCCTTGTAAGAGAGTTATCCAAACGTGGATACAAAGACTAACAAAAATATCTCTGCAATGTGCAGAGATATTTTTGTTTAGTAATGATATGCTCTTTCGTAAGCTTCTTTTGGTGTGAGTTTGTCGCCAAAGATAAGTAAACGGTAGTTAACATTAGTTGGGTCTTTTTGATAGTCATCAACCCAATCTTGGTCCATTTCGAGATAAAGATTATAGGTTCCCAAGTCAGTTGTAACAGTGCCTACCTCATAAAAATTTTTGTAACGCTTTTGGTTATCCGATTTTTTCAATTTTTCATACTTATAATAGGTTCTGCCAAAGTCCATGAATTGGAATTCTTTTTTAGCCTTTCCAGAACCCGTTGTTACCTTAATTGTCCCCTTGTTATTGGCTAGGTGTAAATCATAGATATAGTCGCCATGATTATTTTCATAGAAAAAACCTGAGGTTTTACTCTCATTACCAGATAAAATCTCAGTATTTACAAACTTAGCAGCCTGCCAAGACAGAGGCACACCTTCATACTCACCATCATCCTGCAATCCTAGAAGTGACCAATAATAGCCAACATAAAAGGTATTGGACTTATTACGATCTGTCACCAATTCACCCACCATCTTAAGGTTTTCAGCACCGAGTCGGTAAGGGTTAGAAAGGTAACCAAAGACTGGGAAAAAATAAATGACAACCGTAAAGGTCAAGAGGGTCTTCATATTAATCTTATTGACTGCCCAGAAGAAATAAGCAGCTGAGAACAAGAGAGCGTAAGCAGCACCGTAGCTAAACTTATGGGCGTGAGCAATCAAGAGCAGAATGAAGAAAATAGGTTGGATAGGACGAATCTTGTGGTAGATGATAGAGAAAACATCCTCCTTGTCTTCCTCCGATTTGAAAATCAAAGACAAGACAATGGTCAAGAGAACAAAGAAAGCACCAAAACCGAAACCAACATCATTGGGACGGAAGAAATAAGCCAAAATGGACATATCCATCACCAAAAGCCAAACGGAAGCGAATTTGATTATGTTACTACCAAATTTTTCAGCTGTTTGACTAGGAGCCTTCAGAGGTACCTCAAAAGCCCTTGCAAGAGCTCTCTCTTTGGCCAAACGTTCAGCTTCTATTGCCACCTTCATTTCCCTCGTACGGCGCTCCTTCTGAAAATAATGAGCAATCTTAGTCGGTTCGTCCTGCCGTGACTTAGTGATACTTATAAAAAGCAAATATTGCATGGCAAAGATAAGGGCTGTGTTCCCACCATATTCCAAGAAAGAACCATTCCAAATACTAGAGACAACCGCAAAGACAATATAGCCTCCAATCGACACTAAAATAGTGAGAAGCAGGTGAATCCAACGAAAACGGTAGGTGTACTTATCCGTTATATCCCGTCCTAAAAAACTGTCACGTGGGTAAAGATACCAAATGACGAAAATAAGTTCAATAGCCTGAACGGCTGTTAGAAAACCAACATAATTGAAACCAAAAATAGCCGCAACAACATTGATAAGATAGGAAATAATGGCCAAAACTCGCAGGCTGGTGCGCTTAGACAATAGTCCGATACTCATCAGGGTAATGGTTGAAAAGGCAGAAAATCCAGCGCCCATCTTATCATCAAAGATAAACACATTGACAAAGGCAAAAATCAAAATCCCCAAGAGAGTCATAACCTGTCTTTGCATTTCTTTTTTCTTTTCTTTCATACTTTCCCTCCTTATGAAAATGATAGCGTTTCCACAAATCTATTTTAACACAAATAGAATCTCCTTGTCCTAAACAAAAAGGCTTTCAGTCGCCTGAAAACCTTTTTCACTTGTTATCTATTGTTTCAATCTTTAGAAAAACGAAATCTCCATCAAAACGTTGGATATACTTTTGGAAACCCAATAAACTAAAGGTTTCAATCTCATAGCGAACCTTGTCAACACCGTCATTAGTCGTCTCTTCAAGAAGATTTAGTTTGGGAATATCAGACTCCAAGACATCACGGTAGAGACCCGTATATTCAAAAGTAATGCGAACCCATTCATTTCCCGAAAGCATTGAGAAAGCCTGATAGCGCACTTGCTCGTCTGTAATCAAACGATCCTCTTGCTCTGGACTAAGCGTGAATGCGACCTTATTTTCCGATTTATGAATAGTCTGGAAACGATCCACACGGAAATAACGGATTTCAGAGAACTGATAATCACAGGTAAAGTTATCATCCAATTTATAGGAAATACAGTAAAAATAGTGGTTGTCGAAGATAACAGAAATCGGAAAGACCTTATATTCCTCCACTTTTTCTCCAGGTTTACGATAACTGAAAGCCAAGGGCCGTTGGTCCACAATGGCATCAAAAATCGCTGAAATAGCTGGTAAGAGTGACTTATCTTGATTTTGATAAATCTTCAATTCTTGATAACTATCTAGCTCTAACTCAGTCAATTGCTTGATACGTCTGCGTTCCTTGTCATCTACAGCCCTCTCAACAAAGATGTTAATAATTTCTGATACCTCATCTTTTCGAAGGGCACGACTCTCCAAAAGAATTTTAGACAAGATAACTGCTTGATTATATTTCAGATTACCATATCCTTGCTCATATTGGGCATGGTAGGAACCATATTTCCTAGAATATTTTACTTTCATATTAGGACGTAGCTCTGACAAATTGTCCTTAAGTTCGCTAACATCCTCTTTAAGTGTACGCTCGCTAATGCCAAAGCGAGCCAGATAGTCCGTTTTTGAAATGTCATTTCCCTTTTCCAATTCGGACATAAAATACAAGAGACGTTTGGTTTTTGATGCTGTCATTATAAAATCCCCCTTTATAATTGAATCTCTTATTACTAAAAAAATTGCTGTCTAATGAATAATTATTTCATTATCATAAGTCCCTCACCAAGAGTAACGAGAAGCAGAATTATAACTCAGATAATAATCCTTCTTCTCCTCATTGTACTCAAAAGATAGTCTTAAAAATTTTGCTTTCTCAATTGAGCTATTCTGATCAGTATAATCAAGATCAACTGTCTTATGCATAGCTCCTGAAGAATGCAGACTTATGCACCTCTGAGCACTGTCTGCCTGAGGGTGTTCCCTCACTACCTCAGACAAGGGTGTTGCTGGCCCAAAAATTTCTTGGTCTTTAGTACGTAACCGATTAAGCTGTTCTTTTGTCCAGTCACTACTATAATTATCAACTACCGTGACGCCATCAGGTGGATAAGTCGCTGTTCCACCATCATAAACATATTGACCTTCTTTATTTTTGACAAAAGTGAGATCAATATACTCTTTTTCATCTCCCCGGCTATATTCTACCTTTAAACCACTGGACTCCAGCTCGACATATTTTGCCTTACCGTGGCGTTAAAAATTGAGCGCAGGGTATCTTTCTTAGGCTTCAAATTCTCAAAATCTTCCTCAGTCCAGTTATAAGCCGCAGACACATCTTCGTAATCCTGAGGATTATCACTATCAGCTTTATTCTCCGACTGAGATGCCTACTGAATCACCCTGTATTTTTTCATGGTTTCTCGATAAATAGAACCGCCCAAAGTGGCAATGAATGTTAGTCCAATCAATGCAAGAACAATGGACGCCCAGAGAAACCTTCTCAGTTTTAGCCCTAGCCTGAGGATAATGATAGAAAGCACGAAGCAGGCAATAATCACAGCTAAATACAAGATTACTGGCTGATGCTTTCAAGATAAAATAGCTGATACCAAGCTTACGAGTAAAAGTATCATTGGAGAAACAAAAGTGAGAAAGACATACCGCTTTTCAGCTTTTTCCTCCTGAAAAGCAGACTCGAACTCAGGTCCTTTGTCACTAAAAGCCGACTCAAAAGAATTCTCACTCTTTATTATGTCATTATCATTGAAATGACTGTCCTTTTCCTTATTAAGCTTCTCACCCCTCCCCAAGATACACTCCAGAAAAATTTACTGGTTTTTACTATTGTAACAAATGAAAACGTTATTTTCTATAGAAATACTAAAAAAGCAACCTGAAGCAGGTTGCTTTAGAAGGTAGACAGACGATTTAAATGTGTCAAAAACTAAGAAGGCGACACATGATTTGCAATAAATCCTTGCTTTACAATCGAAGTTAGCATAAACCGAAATTCTGTCTGTCATTTAATCATTTTCAATTTTTTCAGCTTCGCTACTGAATTTTTGTGCGATGGCTTCGAGAGCCAATTCATCGGTGTCAGGAAGCGTGATGGCATCGTCAGAGATTTCATCAATATTTGCATAGAATTCAATGTGATTCTTAAGATTTTGCAGATGAATAGGGGCGTCTCCACCATATTCTCCATCGAGATTAATCATCATACGATCTTCACCTAAGGGCTCGATATCTAGCGAACTGGTTTTGATATAAGCAACTCTCTTATCATAGATGTGTTTTCCACCTTGAAGAACCTGTCGAATAAGGTCAACCAGCTCAAAAAGGTTGGCTGTTTTAACCATGATTAGGGTAAATTTACCATCATCCAGTTTAGCATCCGGAGCAATCGTTTCAAAACCACCGACCGAATTGGTCAGGGCAACGAAAATCATAGAAATGCCACCTTCAAAGACGCCCTCATCATGTGTAATGCGAACTGGAACCTTCTTAACTTGAGGCAACAGCTCAGCTCCTTTAACCAGATAAGCCAAGTAACCAAGGACCGTCTTCAATCGACTAGGCACACTATAGGTTAATTCGGTAAAGGAACCTGCAGCCGCAATGTTGATGAAGTATTTATCATCATAGGCACGACCAATGTCCATCTGCAGGGTTTGTTTTTTGGCAATGACTTTGGCTGCTTCAACAGGATTCCCTCTTGGAATCTTCAAAGCACGCGCAAAGTCATTCGTTGTTCCTGTTGGAATCACTGCCATTTGTGGGCGCATTTTGAGCGGAGCAATCCCAGAAACCACTTCGTTAATCGTTCCATCACCACCGGCAGCAATAACCAAGTCGAAACCTGCTTTAGCGGCACGAGTGGCCTCATTTTTGGCTGAGTTTTCATCTGGTGTTGTTTGAAAAGCTGACGTTTCAAAACCAGCACCTTCCAAAATATCCAATACCTCAGCAACATTTTTCTTCATAATTTCTTGCCCAGATGTTGGATTATAAATTAAGCGGGCACGTTTTTGTTTCATATTGAACTCCTATAAATTCAGCAACCAAGCCTCATCCACTACATCAATGCCTAGGCTTTGTGCTTTTTCCAACTTACTTCCAGCATCACTACCTGCAACCACTAAATCTGTTTTCTTAGAGACAGATCCTGTCACCTTGGCACCTAAGGCCTCTAGTTTTGCTTTTGCTTCGCTACGTTTAAGATGTTCCAATTTACCTGTCAAAACGACCGTCTTTCCAGACAAAATGGCATCGTCTGCAACTTTTTGCCCAAGATAGACCATATTAATGCCATAGGATTCTAGTTCTTTCAAAAGAACTTTAACCTCCTCCTTAACGAAATAACGTTGAATAGACTTGGCGATAACCTCCCCTAATCCATCGACAGCTGCAATGGCCTCAACATCAGCGCTTGCCAAATCCTTGATCGTTTCAAAAGCTTCCAGCAACTGCTTACTTACTTTAGCACCGACATGACGAATGCCCAAGCCATAGAGTAATTTCTCAGCAGAGTTTTCTTTTGACGTTTGAATGGCAGCATAAAGTTTCTCGGCAGATTTTTCCTTGAAGCCTTCTAGCTGGAGGAAATCCTGGCTGTTCAATCCATAGATATCAGCCACATCCTTTACCAATTCAGCTTGAAAGAGCTTGTCAACCACTGAAGGTCCCATACCTGCGATGTTCATGGCATCACGGGAGGCAAAATGAATCAGGCCTTCTTTGATCTGAGCAGGACAAGAAGGATTGATACAACGAAGGGCAACTTCATCTTCAAAATGCAAGAGACCACTGCCACAAGATGGACATTGCGTCGGCACTTCCATCGGTTCCTGTGTCGTACGCTTACTTTCTACTACACGGAGTACAGCAGGGATAATATCACCTGCCTTGTAGACAATAACAGTATCACCAATGCGAATATCTTTTTCAGCAATATAATCCACATTGTGAAGGGTGGCTCGGCTAACTGTGGTCCCTGCCAATTGTACCGGCGTCAAATTAGCCGTCGGCGTTACTACACCCGTACGACCCACTTGCCAGTCCACTGAGAGAAGCTCTGCTTCCTTCTCCTCAGCCGGAAATTTATAAGCAATAGCCCAACGTGGTGCTTTAACTGTAAAGCCTAGTTCTTCTTGCATGGCCAAACTATTGACCTTAATGACAACACCATCAATGTCGTAGGCCAAGTGGTCACGATCCTGACCGACAGCTTGAATAAAGTCCCAAATCTCATCCATCGATGAAGTGACAATACGACGTGGATTGACTGAAAAACCAAGTTCTGTTACCTCATTCAAGACATCATTTTGCGTCAAGCGTTCCGTCGGACTGGCTTCCTGATAAAGGAAAGTCGCCAAACGACGCTCAGCCACCACTTTAGTATCCAATTGACGAAGGGTTCCTGCAGCAGCGTTACGAGGATTGGCAAATTCTGCCTCACCATTTTCTTGGCGTTGGGTATTGATGCGTTCAAATTCAGCACGTGGCAAATAACATTCCCCACGCACAGTAATATTAAGCGGTTGATCCAACTTCAGTGGAATATCTGAGATACGCTTGACATTTTCAGTGATATTTTCACCAACTGAACCATCACCACGTGTCGCACCGACTTGTAGAATACCATTCACATAGGTCAACGAGATAGAAAGACCATCGATTTTGAGTTCAGCCATATAATCAGCATTAGGAAATTCGTCCTTAACTCTCTTATCAAAGGTATCCAGTTCTTCTCGAGAAAAAGCATCCTGCAAACTATAAAGGGGATACTCATGTTGGTATTTCTCAAAACCATCAAGGACCAAACCTCCCACACGATGAGTCGGACTATCTGCTTGAACAAGCTCGGGGTGCTCAGCCTCTAAAGCTACAAGTTCACGATAGAGCTTATCATACTCGGCATCTGATACCGAGGGATCATCTTCAGTATAATACTCTTTTGCATACTGGTTAAGTTTGGCAACCAGCTCTTTCATTCGTTTTTCCATAGGAACATTTTATCATAAAAGCAACAAAAAACGCCTTTACAGACGTTAATTTAGGAAACAAAATCAATCACTTTGGCTAATTTTTTGATAAGAATGGCACCGACCAAGAGTGAAGCCAATTCTCCCATAGCTACAGAGAACCAAGTTGCCCAAAACGGAGCATGAGCCACCAAGGTCAACTCAGCAGCAATAGTCACCATGAAGAATGAAAAATAAAGGGCAAAATAGACCTGGGCCTTGTCAAAAAGACCTCCAAAAATATCTTGATTCTTAAAGCGGTCAAAGAAATGGACACCTGAGCCGACAAAAACCAAGGTTGAGAGACTACCAACGACCACATCAATCATGTTAAAACTAAAGAAGTTGGCAATCAAACATCCCAAGGTCACAGCAATGATATACTTGCGATTATAAAATCCCAAAAGATTAAACATTTCTGCAATTCGAAACTGGTATGGACCATACGAAATCAGATTAAAAGGTGGCACAATGGTCAAGACCACATAAAGTGCTGCCACAATAGCAATATGAGTTAAATCACGAATAGTTTGATTTTTCATTTTTTCCTCTACAATCTCTCTATTTTTTTCTTTGACAAGAACTCATTCCCGCCAAAAGAGCCTGGACCTCGCCAAGCTCTCTTTAGCATCTAAGAATTGTCCTCGTCTTTTTTGTGTTTTGTGCTACCATTACCATCTCCTGAAAAACTATGAATAATGGTAAGCACATCTCCTCTTCGGCTGTGTAGTTCACCTTGTTTAAGTTCCTGATAGGTTGCGTTAAAAATAGCCCCCAGAATCAAAATCCTTGCTAAAAAGATAAACCAAAGCATGAAGACGAAGATCATAATTGACCCGAATAACTTGATATCAACCAATCGACTCAGCGTACGAATCACATAGGTCCCAAACAAATTGCTCAAATACCCAATCACCAAGGTTGTAAAAATAGTCCCCGGCATGATATAACGAATTTTTCGAATCTTCACATTCGGAAGAATAAAATAAAGTACCATGACTCCCAGAAATACCACTGCAACGCTCAAGGGCTGAATACTATTCAAAATCAGTTGAGTCAGGTCAGACCCAATAGGATAGGTCTGATTGATGACTCGGAGGACCGACTGAACAATTGTAGATAACATAAGCGCAAAGGTCAACAAAAACAAGATAACCAAACTCAAGAGTCCACCGATAATATGACTGATAAAGACGTCTCGGTGTTCTGAGGCACCATATACCTTATTAATGGCCTTTTGAAGTGATGATAAGGACTTAATCATGGTCCAAAATCCTGTCAAAGAGGCTACTCCCAATAATTGTCCAGAAGGTGTGGAGAAGACATCCTTGACAACATTGGCTGCAGGAGCATAAAACTGCTTGGGAAGATGCTCACTCATAAAATTCAAGAGATCAGTGGTATCAATATTCAGATAGGGAAAGACATTGGCTGCAATGACAATGAGCGGAAAGACCGTCAAAATCAAATAATAAGCCACGGCAATGGTAGAAATATCTACCTCTGCACTACGATAATGTCTAAGGTAGACCTGCAAAGGTCGCCATTGAAGCCTATCTAGGAGACGGGCCATTATGCCTTGTCGTTTCATACTAATAAGTTCTTTCTTGGCCTTGAGAAGTCAAAATGACTGGACCATCTTTGGTAATCACAAATTGGTGTTCGTATTGGCAGGAAAGACCGCCATCAAGCGTTTTATGTGCCCAACCCGTTTTAAGGTCTGTATCAATTTCCCAAGTTCCTGTGTTAATCATTGGCTCGATGGTCAAGACCATTCCTTCTTTAAGGCGGAGACCACGTCCAGCTACCCCATAATTAGGAACCATTGGTTCTTCGTGCATTGTTGGTCCAACACCATGTCCAACCAAATCACGAACAACCCCGTAACCACGACTTTCAGCATATTCTTGAATAGCTGCACCGATATCACCGATACGGTTACCAACTACCGCTTGTTCAATACCAAGGTACATAGCCTCACGAGTTACTTCCATAAGGTTTTTAACTTCATCAGAAGGTGTCCCAATCGCATAAGCCCAACATGAGTCAGCCAAACCACCAGTGTAAGATTCTGTGTATTTTTTAACTTGAGCAACATTGTCAAAGTTCAATTTTGATACATCAAGAATGGATTTGTCAAGAGGTTCTGACAAGACCATATCAACTTTCAAAAGGTCGCCATCTTTCAAAGTATAGTGACGTGGAAAGGCGTGTGCTACTTCATCATTAAGGGAACAACAAGTAGCATAAGGATAATCCATAACGCTTCCTTCAACTCCAATTTGAAGAGGAAGAACATTTTCTTCTTTACAGCGACGACGCACATACTCTTCTACTTCCCACATATCCACTCCTGGTTTCAAGAGGTCACGTAGACCAATGTGGATGCTGGCAAGAAAATCTCCTGCCTTATCCATTGCTTCAATTTCACGTGCTGATTTTAATGTAATCATTGTTTTCTCCGTTTTCTTTATATCTTTTATTTTTTATTCATTACTATGTTTTCTTAACCACAACAACTGATTTGCAGACGGTATGATTCCCATGAGTAACCATAAGGTCCAGATGGGCTCTACGTCTGGTCTCAGCAATAATACTCGGGGTAATCGTTACCTTATCATCAATCTGAGCCGCTTGAAGAAAGTAAAACATCATCTCTTCAATCACTAAGCCCTTCTGCGCCTGTTTTTCCATGATTCGATAAACTACTTCCTTAACCAACTCCGCAAGAACACCTTGGGTAAGGTTACCAGAATTATCAATCATGGTTGGTTCCACCTCAAAGTTAAAGGCATGCTTGTCTTGGTTCAGATTAGCTATCATTTGATCGCTAAAGGTGTGCAAATCGCCACGATTATTGTCTTGAAGTTCCTCTAAAACCTGTCGACGGGTGATCGTCCCTAGATAATGTTTTTCGTCATCCACAACAGGAATCATATCATAGTCTTCGAAAATCATCTTTTGAGCCACGGTCGCTAAACTAGTCTCAAGTCTGGTAACCGTAGGTTTTGTCATAATAGCTTTAAGCATGGTCGTTGGATGCTGGTTAGCCACATCACGCATGGTCACAATTCCAACAACCTGATTGTCATCAGACACAATCGGGAAACGAACGAGATTAGTCCGCTTAACCACATTCTGATAATCCCTAACAGTCATTTCAGGAGTCATGTAAGTGTAATCTTCTCGTCTTGTATAAACCTGAGCAACTGGCTTGATATCTGTTTTAATCCGTACATTTGACAGGGCCTGGTTAATCATCGTTGCCACAGTAAAGGTATCATAGGTTGTAACCATGACTGGAAATTGTCTCAAACGAGAAAGTTCCTTAACCCGCTCAGAAACCTGAAATCCCCCTGTTACTAGGATAGCATTATTGTGCTCGAGGGCTAATAATTGAATATCTTCACGGTCCCCAACAATAAGCAAATCTCCCTTTGTTAAATAACGCGTGATATTCTCAATAGTCATGGCACCAATGTAAAATTTACTGAAAACACGGTCCAAACCTTCGTGACCAGAAATAACTTCAGACTCTGTAATCTCAGCAATCTCTGCAAAAGTTAACTTGTCAAGACGTACTTGAACTTTCTTTTCAATTCGAACAGTACCGCTACGAGGCCGAGTCTCTACCAATCCTCGATTTTCAGCCTCTTTAATGGCTCGGTAGGCTGTTCCATCAGACACCTGCAAGTGGTTAGAAATACTACGTACACTGACACGCTTACCGATAGGCAGAGCCTCTAAATAATCTAGAATTTCTTGATGTTTACTCACTATTCTCCTCCTTCTCAAAGCGGAGATAATCACGCATGGCACGGGTGTATCTATCGGCTCCTTTAAAGCGAGACACGAGTTTAAAACCAGACTTTTCTGCCACACGAATAGATGCTTTATTTTCCAAATGGGCTATAAGAACGATACGTTCCATTCCCATAGCTGATAAGGCTAAATCCGTTAGACAAGTGACTGCCTCCGTCATTAGACCTCGTTCCCAGAAAGAGGCATTCAAAAAATAACCAAGTTCGGCAGTCCTTTTCTGGACATCTATCTTTTCAAAACGAATAACACCAATCATCTTACTCGACTCTTTATCCAAAATGGCCCAAACACCCAAAGGTTCTTTCATGAAATAATGGACCAAAAGGCAATCCGTCTCCAGCTGAGTTTTGGTTGATGGAAAGAAAAAGCGTAGATTCTGTGGATTTGACACTATTTCGTGCAAGTCAAATCGATCTGAAAAGATGAGTGGCCTAAAAGAAAGGCGTTCTGACTCAATGAAGGCAAAAGCCCCCAGACTAGTCCATATATCCATGAAAGTATTATAACACAGTTTTAAGAATGGAAAAAGGCTCAACCACAAGGGATTGAACCTTAGACTTAATCTTCGATCAAAGTAATATCTGCACCCAGATCAGAAAGTTTTTCGATGATATTTGAATACCCACGAAGGATATACTCAATATTCGTGATTTCAGTCTGACCGTCCGCCATTAGGCCTGCTGTAACAAGTGCTGCACCTGCACGCAAATCACTCGCCTTGACTTGGGCACCAGAAAATTGTGTCGGACCATTATAAACAATTTGACCACCAAGCACCTGAATATCTGCTCCCATACGAGCAAGTTCAGGAACGTGATTCACACGCTTTTCATAAATGGTATCAATGATTTTTCCTCGGCCCCCCGCTTTCAACAATAAGGGAGTCATGGGTTGTTGTAAATCAGTCGCAAAGCCTGGATAAGGTGATGTCTTAATATCCACTGGTTTTAAATCAAATTGTTCTTCGACAAAGATAGAATCCTCTTCAACTGTCATGCGAACACCCATTGACTCAAGCTTAGCAATGAAACTCTCGAGATGCTCATAAAGAACATTTTTAATCTTAATTCCCTTACCAATTGCTGCTGCCATAGCAATGTATGAACCTGCTTCGATGCGGTCTGGAATAACTTGGTGGCGAGTACCGTGCAAGCTATCAACGCCATCAATCGTGATAACCTCAGTACCAGCACCACGGACATGTGCTCCCATATTATTGAGTAAGGTAGCTACGTCAATAATCTCAGGTTCACGCGCTGCATTTTCAATAACAGTACGTCCTTGAGCCTTAGACGCAGCCAACATAGTATTAATGGTCGCTCCGACACTCACGGTGTCCATATAGATATGAGCTCCTCTAATACGTTGACCTGCCTCAGTGGCAATACGCATAGACTCGGCTTCATAGGAAATCGTAGCGCCCATAGCTTCAAAAGCCTTTAGGTGAAGGTCGATAGGACGTGGACCTAAATCACATCCTCCAGGAAGTCCCACTGTAGCTTGACCATAACGACCAATCAAGCTGCCATAGAAATAATAAGAAGCACGGAGTCTACTAATCTTACCAAATGGCATCGGCATATCTTTAACGCCTCGAGGGTCAATTTCAAGCGTTTCGCCATCACGCTTAACCGAACCACCCATTAGCTCAATAATTTCAATTAGATTATCGACATCACTAATCGCTGGAACACCGTCCAAAGTCACTACCCCATCCGATAAAATGATGGCCGGGATTAAAGCAACAACCGAATTTTTAGCCCCAGATACTGTAACTTCTCCTTGAAGTTTCTTACCCCCATTGATAATAATTTTACGCATACTGTTCAATCTTTCTTATACTGGAATATTAGCCTTTTAATTCTACCATAGATTGAGGGGCATGACAAATTAAGAAGCTAAACAATTATCGGACAGTTTCACTTGATAGTTTGAACCATCCCTTAAACCGTATAGCACCATCCTGGTCTGTTCGTAAAACTCTAATGTTTCGGTCCTTAAAACGCTCTAGTGTTTCCTCATTAGGATGCTTATAGCGATTATGTTCGCCAGCTGAAATAAGAGCGATTGAGGGCTGTATCTGGTTCAAAAACATTTCAGACGAAGACCCTTTTGAACCGTGGTGTCCAGCCTTAAGCACACTTACTTTTAAATTAGGATAGCTATCTATCAACGCCTTCTCACCCTCTTTTTCCAAATCACCTGTAAAAAGAAAGCTAGTCCCTAATAATTTTCCATAGAGGACAATGGAGTCATTATTGCCACCATCACCGACTTTTTGAGGATACAGAACCTGTAAATGATTTCCCATTATGGGCAATTTATCACCAGCCTTTAGAGGACGGACTGGCCGCTTCAGTTCCTGAAGGCGTTTAACAAAACTATTCTTAGTCAAGGCTCCCTGACTGACACAAATTTCCTTAATCTTAAACCGCTTAACCACTTCCTCCAAATCGCCAATATGATCTGTATCCGTATGAGTAAGAACCAAATGATCGATACTAGACACTCCTCTAGCCTGCAGGTAGGGAATCAAGGTTTTCTCGGCATTGCTCGTCTGGCTCCCCTCTTGCCATTTTTCCTTAGAGCCAAAAGTCACCTTACCACCTACATCAATCAGGACTGTCTCACCTTTTACACTTCTCAGAAAAATACTATCTCCCTGACCAACATCTACCACAGTTACCTCATTAGTCAAGGGATGTTTGACCCAAATCATCAAAAGACTAAAAGCGATTAAAAGACAAATCCTTATCTGAGGCTTTTTCCAAAAATCAGAGAGAAAAATTAAGACGGCTATCATCAAGCCGAACTGAAAGAGACTGGGTTTTCCTAAAACCAATGGCTGACCAAGCCAAGATTGTATCCAAATTAAAAGGGATTCCATCCATTCAAAAAGCGGATTGAGCTGAGTCAGGACAAGAAAACCCGAGAGTGCAAAGAAAACCGTCAAGACAGGTAAGAGAAAGCTATCAAAAAGTATGGAGAATAGGGCTGTCAAGACTAAACTAAGGGGTTGAAAGGTCCCGTAATAGTAAGTTAGAAATGGCAAGATTCCTAGACTCAATACTAGACTTGTATAGATGGACTTCTTCAGAGAGGACAACTCCTCAAAATCAAATAAGCACAACAAGAAAGCGTAAGAACAACTTAATATACCTCCCACTGTTAAAAGAAAATGGGGTAAGAAGAGAAATAAAAGAAGTAGAGTCATTCCCATATTATCAAGCTTTTTAAAACCTAACTCAGCCAAAAGACTTTGTATTAAGGACCTTAGTACCGAAGCTGTCCATCCTGTCATTAGCCCATAAAAAAGTGAAAATGGCACTAAGATGATAAAAAGATAGTCTTTAGGAAGGCCAAGACGTAAAAGACCATAGCGAAACCATCCTAGGAAAAAGCCCACCTGCATGCCTGAAAGTGCAAAAAGATGAATAATCCCCAAGCTAGTATAGAGCTGGCTCTGCTCGTCAAACTCTTTGTCCAAATACCCAAAGAGTAGGCCTGTCATATAGTGTCTCATCGGATTAGGAAAATGTGTCTGAATATGAACCAGGGCCTTCCTTCGCAGTTGATGAAAAAAGGTTAGTGGAGAAATGGATTTTAGGGGCGCCACACTGTCCAAGCGCTCCATCTTAGCAATACGATAAATACCCTGACTAGCTAGGTAAGACTGATAATTAAACCCTTGAAAATTACGCTGACCCGTTGCTGGTGATAACTTAATTTTCCCCCTTAAGACAGGTGTCCGACAAACTGTCTTAAAGTAATGTTGCTCCCTTTCTGACTTAAGTCGGTAAAAAATCTGATAGGTTTGCCCCTTTGTCTTACCAACGGCTGATAATTGCTCACCATTCACCGAGATTGTATCTGCAACCAATACTACCTGTTTGATTTCACTAGGAGCTTGTTTATCTTGTATAGTAGCTCTATGATGCAGGAATAGAAAGTAAGCTAGAAAGAAAGCAGCTATAACGCAAACAAATTTAAGAGATACTGTGTTCTTCCAATGATGCTTAAAGAAGCACAGCAATAGAAAGACAAAAGCCCCAATCGCATAGGGATTAGTGGCAAAAATTGTAAAATAAAGGGCAGCAATCAAAAGAGCCAAGGAAAAAAGATTGACTGGAGCCTTTTTAAGCCACATAAATTGATTCTCTGATTTTTTCTAAAGTTTTATCGCCAATTCCTGAGACATTTTTTAAATCATCTACAGATTGGAAGCCACCATGACTTTCACGATAGGCAATAATGTCTTCTGCTCGTTTGGCACCAATTCCTGAAATGGTTTGTAGTTCCTCTGAAGTCGCAGTATTGAGGTTAATCTTGCCATCTTTTTGACTCGTTTTCCCTCCCTTATCAGAAGCCGCACCTGAGTCAGATTGGCCTACCACTGATACATTTTCGTCCTTGCTCGCCACATAAATGACTTCTTCATCTGACAAACTTGCGGCCAAATTGACACTCTTAGCGTCCGCATCCTCAGTCATTCCTCCAGCTGCCTTGATAGCATCCGTCACCCGAGAACTTGCTTTTAGCGTATACACACCTGGCTTTGTCACCGCCCCCTTGACATCTACAGTTACTTGCTCACGTGGTGTATCTGTTGCCTCAGTCTTTGACTGAGCAGGTCTTTCAGAAAGAGCTTTTGAACTTTTCTGTGAAGACGAGGTTGATAGAGCAGAAATATCTGTGTAAGACGTTTCCGCCTCCATGCTATTTCCAGCGCCACAAGTCAGCCACAGGAAGAGACAAAAAATGACCAAGAGTACACTGATGATCCCCACAAAAAGACGATTGTCTTTGACATAAGCTAGAATTTTTTTCTTCACGCTACTCTCCTTAATTGATATCTTTTCTTTTTATTCGTAAAAATCTAGAAAAAATATCAAAAGGATAAAAAAACTCCATCAGATTGACATCTGATAGAGTCCTTTACTTATTTTTGCGTTTCTTTAGCACGATGTTTTTCAGGATTCCAAACAAAGCTAGCCACGTATGAGAAAGCCATTGTTAAAATCACCGCAACGATAGCCACAAGGCCAAGTGGTACACGGTAGATATAGGTCAATGGGTTTGGTTTCTTACCTGTTTGATAGCTCAAAGCTTCTTCATCAAGGCGATCAAATT
Organism: Streptococcus raffinosi; assembly: GCF_030284685.1. Taxonomy (NCBI): domain Bacteria; kingdom Bacillati; phylum Bacillota; class Bacilli; order Lactobacillales; family Streptococcaceae; genus Streptococcus; species Streptococcus raffinosi. The sequence goes on along the minus strand of NZ_JASUZV010000002.1, from coordinate 42,517 downwards.
CAGACTGGATACGACGGGCAACCTCTTGAATATTCTCATCATTCAAACGCTTCAAATCCGAAATATCAATAGGATTTCCGTAGTTCATATCTACACGTTCACCCGTCAAGAGCCCCTTGAGTTCACGAGGCCCTTGATAAACAACTGGCATAATTTTAACCTTTGCCATTTTAGCGATAACCGCAACCCCACCCTTAACATCAGAAGAATGACGGCTACCACTTGGGAACATAATCAAACTACGCTTGCTCTTTTTAAGCATATTAACAGGGTACTTAATAGCCTCCTGACCAGGATTTTCACGGTCAATTGGGAAAGCCCCACACATACGAATCCACCAGCCAAAGATGCGACTCTTGAAGAGCTCTTTCTTAGCCATGAAAATAAACTGCTTTGGACGAGCTGAAAAAGCCATATAAACAGGGTCCCACCAAGTCCGGTGAGGAGCTACCAAAATGTAATTCTCATCCTTACTCAATAACTTGTCACGATTGTGATAATGGGCATTGCCATTAATAATCCAAAGAAGGAAGACAACAAGCCCACGTAAATAAGCGTAAAACACGTTTTTACCTCTTTTTCTACAATTTTTTATATTATACTAGAAAAATGCGTTTTTTTCAGTAAAATACCAGTAAAAAAATTATGCAAAAATACATGAAAACATTATGGCACTTTCTCTTAGTTTGAGATATAATGTAATCATGAAAAGAAGTAATGATATTTTAGGGAATAATCGAAAGACACTTAATATTTGTCTTATTATAGCTAACCTTGCTGTACTTGCCGTTTTAGGCTTTGTCCTATTCCAGCACCAAAACTCTAAGGTTAATCGTATGGTGAAGACACCTAAAAATGAACAAGTGTCTAAGGGTTCAAGTAGCTCTTCAAAAGAAGCTAAAAAAGAGGATAAAACACAACTCAAAAAAGGAAGTAACCACAGCATTGCGGCGTCTGACTACGCCTATGATGTCACTGCCGTTAATAACACTATCCGAGGGAAATCAGATGATGTTAAGGGTAAGGTGGTCTTTTTAACCTTTGATGATGGGATTGATCCCACTTTGACACCACAAGTCATGGATATTCTGAAAAAGTACGGCGTTCACGCAACCTTCTTCCACATCGGCTATACCATCACCCCTGAAAATGGGGACATCCTCAAACGCCAAATTACTGAAGGACATGCCATTGCCAACCACAGTCTTAGCCATAACTTCAATCTGCTGTATCCAGGACGTGTTCCTAACCAAAGTCAGATTACTACTGAGGTTGACCAAACTATGGCTAATTTCAAGGCAATCTTAGGTAAGGATTTCAAAACAAGAATTTTCCGTTACCCTGGTGGTCATATGTCATGGCAAGGCCTAGAGGGAACCGACCAAGCTCTTGCTAAACAAGGTGTCCAATGGATTGACTGGAACATGCTCTGTGGAGATGCAGAACCACTCTCTGTTCGTCCAACTACATCTGAAAGCATGATGGCTTATATGGATGGTTCACAGAAATATTTCCCTGAAACTACTGTTAAAGTTGTACTAATGCACGATACAGCTGGTAAGGAGCTGACTGTTCAGACCCTTCCACAAATTATCGAATATTTCAAAAATCAAGGATATACCTTCGGTGTCCTAGAGTAATCACTCGCAACAGTTCCTTTGGGAGCTGTTTTTTGTTACAATAAAAACTATGACAAATCCAATTTTAAAAGATGGAGAACGCATTGACCAGCTCTTCTCCACAGATGTGAAAATCATTCAAAATAAGGAGGTCTTCAGCTACTCTATTGATAGCGTTCTCCTCTCTCGGTTTCCAAAAATTCCAAAGAAAGGATTAATCGTTGACCTCTGTTCGGGAAATGGGGCCGTTGGCCTCTTTGCCAGCACACGCACTAAGGCGCCGATTACCTTGGTAGAGTTGCAAGAACGCCTGGCTGATATGGCTAAACGCTCCGTCACTCTCAACCAACTAGAGGACCAGGTGACTGTTGTCAATGACGACCTGAAAAATTTGCTTGACCATGCCCCACGATCTCAGGTGGATCTTATCCTCTGTAACCCTCCCTACTTTAAGGCGACAGAAACGTCCAAGAAGAATCTCTCCGAGCACTACCTCTTGGCCCGTCATGAAATCACGACGAATTTAGAAGAAATTTGTCAGGTTGCACGTCATGCCCTCAAATCTAACGGGCGCATTGCCATCGTGCATCGCCCTGACCGCTTTTTGGATATCATCGACACCATGCGCCAGTATAATCTAGCACCTAAACGCATCCAGTTTATCTATCCTAAAATGGGACGAGAGGCTAACATGCTCCTAATTGAAGCCATTAAAGACGGTTCAACAGATGGCTTGAAAATCCTTCCACCTCTCTTTGTGCACAAGGAAAATGGTGATTATACCGACGAAATCTTTGAGATTTACTTTGGGAAAAAGACTGAGGGTGAGTCCTAAACGATGACAGAAAAGGATAGCAAGGCCTACATGTATGTGGTTGAGTGTGCTGATGGCACCTTCTATACAGGCTACACCACAGATGTCGAACGCCGCCTCAAAACCCATAACTCAGGCAAAGGCGCCAAGTATACCAGAGCTCGCCTACCAGTTAAACTCCTCTACTCAGAAGCCTTCACTAGCAAGCCTGAAGCCATGAGCGCCGAAGCACGCTTTAAGAAAAAAAGCCGAGAGAAAAAACTGGCCTATATCAAAGAACACACGGAAAAATAACCGTGTGTTTTTTGGTCTTGAATTATCAAATTAAGTACATACTTTCCTCTTATAAGACTTCATAAGATGTTTTCCAGTTATGATATTTTCGTGCCTTATTATTAAGTTTGTTCTCTCACAGCTGAATGATCTGATTATCAACCAATGTTAGATCACTTCCATTTGGAATATACTCTCATAGTAGTACAACTCATGCGCGCGAGTGATTCTACATGCTCTAAAAAGCTTTAAAATCAGTAGTATTACTCCAAATTTAGTAAAAAAAAAAGACACCCTGGAAGGTGTCCTGAATTAAATTCACAGTAAATGCCACAATATAGATAAACTCATCTTTAGATATAAATAATCTTACAAAATGCTTCCATGCTTCTTATTCTCTAATTAAACCTACTTTTATAAATTAAATTAAACAACCACTGAAGATTGATTAATGGTTTTGGTTGAGCATCAATCACAGGTTGAACGGTCTCTCTAATTTCTTTTAGGACTTTTCGTTGATTATATTTTATCTTGTGATAACGTTTGTCAAAAGCATCTTGGATAGAAAAATTACGATTAAGAAGATACATATCATCTGACTCCGAATGAAAAAATAGAGTATCACCTGTAAGATCTAATACAGACGTTTTAGTTCCTTTTTCTCTAGTTATAGAATACGACCCATCATCATCATAACTAATACCATCTATTTCCGGTGTATAGGCCCCAACCTTATTCTCCATCAGCATAATGATGTCCGGTTCTGTTCCCTCCTTATGAGGAATATGCTGAGCATAATAAACAGAGTTAAATTTTAAATTACAATAAGTATAGAGACTCATACACAAGACTGTAAGCAGTCCCACAAAAATCCCTAAAATAATTCTTTTTTGCATTGTCATCTTCTCTTTCCTTTTCTACGACCAAACAATTTCTTGACTGGAGTTACAACAAAACGTTTTACAGTATTTACGACAGGTCTTACAATATAACGTTTTGTTGCTTTTGCAATTGGTCTAACAACTTTTTGATAAATCGGTCTAACAATTGGTTTCACAACACGGTTGTAGACAGGTTTAACTATATTATTATAAACTGGTTTTATAACTTTCCTATTGATAAACCCAGATACTGGTTTAACGATACGATTATAAACTGGCTTACTTATATTGTTGTAAACAACCTTACCAACAGGTTTAACCACTGTATTATTAACAACCTGTACAATTTAATTTTATTGAATATTAATATTATCGAAAAATTTAATCCTCGTCAAGAGATATAACTTCCGCAAAAATAGTAATAAACACTAAAATATACTTCAATTAAGGAGAATATTGTCAATGAAATAGCATCTTTTGTCCTACTTGAAATGGTGCTGTTTTGATTCGATAAATTGCAAGAATAAGTGCAATTTATTATGTACCTATATTGTATATTCAAGGTATAGGAAAACGCTCTATTTTTTAGAGCGTTTTCATCTTTATTTATCACCCTTGTTACGGATAACAAAGCCATTTTTCTTTTCGCTTGAGGTACGGTGTGGACGTTTGTTGCCACGATTTTCGAAGTCACGGCTGTTTTTCTTAGACTTGCGTTTGAAGTCACGATAGCCACCGTCACGGTCATCACGGTTACGGTCGCCACGGTATCCACCACGACGGTTATTGTCACGGCCTCGGTTGCCACGACCACTTTTGCCTTTACCACCAAAGCTACCACCTGATGGTTTGAATGGCAATGGTTTTTCACGTGCAATTTCCACTTCTGGCATTGTCTCTGGATCTTGAACGGTCAAGCTCAAGATGTAAAGCGCCAATTCTTCAGGTGTGAATTCTTGAGCCAATTTAACCGCATCGCCCTTGAACTTGTCAAAGTTGGCACGGATAGCTTCATCCGCGAAGTCACGTTCAATTTTCTTAAGGGCAACTTTCTTCTTAGCCTGGAAGGCTTCTTGAGCTGTTGGTGGCTTAAGACCTTTCATGCGTTTCTTCGTCAAGTTTTCGATGATTCCCAAGTAACCCATTTCGTTTGGAGCAACGAAAGTAATCGATTGACCTGATTGGCCTGCACGGCCTGTACGTCCAATACGGTGAACGTAGCTTTCTGGATCTTGTGGAATATCATAGTTGTAGACGTGAGTGACACCTGAAATGTCAAGACCACGCGCCGCAACGTCTGTGGCAACCAAGATATCGATTTGGTCGTTCTTGAAGTCACGGATAACACGAAGACGTTTGTTTTGGTCAAGGTCACCGTGGATACCTTCTGCACGGAAACCACGAAGTTTCAAACCACGTGTCAACTCGTCCACACGACGTTTGGTACGTCCAAAGACGATTGACAATTCAGGTTGGTCAACATCCATAAGGCGAGTCATGGTATCGAACTTCTCTTGTTCCTTCACTCGGATAAAGTATTGGTCAACGTTAACATTGGTCAATTCTTTAGCCTTGATTTTCACATGCTCAGGATCTTTCATGAACTGAACGCCAATACGTTTGATAGCATCAGGCATAGTTGCTGAGAAGAGAAGGGTCTGACGTTCTTCTGGTACTCGGCTAATGATAGCTTCAATGTCTTCAAGGAAGCCCATGTTAAGCATTTCATCCGCTTCATCCAAAATCAAAGTCTCGATATTATTGAGTTTAAGAGCCTTACGTTTGATAAGGTCAAGGAGACGACCTGGTGTTCCTACAACAATGTGGGCACCTGAACGGAGGGCCTTGATTTGTTTCTCAATGCTAGAACCACCATAGACTGAGCGAACTTTAACGCCCTTGTCACGACCAAAACGGAAAAGCTCTTCTTGAGACTGCACTGCTAACTCACGTGTTGGGGCAATCACAAGGGCTTGGATTGTATTTTCTTCTGTACGAATTTTATCTAGGGTCGGCAAACCAAAGGCAGCTGTTTTACCAGTACCAGTTTGGGCCTGACCGATAACATCCTTACCTTCAAGAGCGAGTGGAATCGTCAACTCTTGGATAGGTGATGGCTTTTCAAAACCGGCAGCTACAACAGCTGATTGGATGTCTTCTGATAGGTTTAAATCTGTAAATTTCAAAGTATTCTTCTTTCTATTTGAAGGTGGTGCGAAGCCACCTTATGAGACTTGGTTGTGTAGTATGTTAACTACCTGTATTTAATAGTCGTTTATTTTAACAACTCATCTAGTCTATCATATTTAAGAATAAAAAGACAGTGAATAACGTTTTAAAACCGCCTCCAATTTGAGAAGACGGTTTCACTCACTAATTATTATTTATGGACCAACCAACGCAAGTAGCGGGCCAAGACCAAACAAAGAATCGCACTACCGATAATGATGAAAATCCAGGCTGGACTGACAGTCATAAACGGTAGAGGAACATTCATCCCAAAGAAACCGGTAATAACGGCAAGCACTCCTAAGAGTACCTCAATAATGGTCAGATTGCTCAAGTTGTTGTTCAGGTTGTTGTTTAGGATATTGTTATAAGAACCTGATAGTTGCAGTAAGACCTTAGAAATGAGGTCCGTCATGGCTACTAACTGTCTAGCTTCAATCATGGCATCATCAAACTGTTCTTTTTCGACCTCATTGAGACGACGATAAATGGCGTGCCCCTTGATGTGTTCCAATAGAAGACGGTTTTGTGTGGCTGCAGCCACCAAATAGACCATGCCTGTTTCCAAATCTGAAAGATCGTAAAGATTCTTACTGGTCGTGGTCCGTCTTAGGCGTCGACTAACCTCATCTTTTTGCTGATCCAAACATTCAATGACGGGATAGTAGGCATTTGAAATCATCTCAAGTCCTGCAAAGAGCAATTTGTAGATAGACAAATCCTCATGGTTATCCACATAATCTTGCATCTTGCTTATCACATAAGCGTTATCCTCGTTACTAATGGTCACCAAACGCGTATCTTGAACAATAAAGGTCAGAGGAATGGTTTCATAGTATTCCTTGTCCTTTTCAAGTGCCAGAACGTTATAGATAAAGGTGATTGTCCCATTCTCACGATTGTAGTCCATGTGAGCTCGTTCATTTTTATCCAAAGCATACTCTATGGTTTCCTGATCAATATCATACTTGGTATAAAGATAGGATTGCTCAGAAATAATATCTGAGTCGATATTAATCCAGTGACGCTTATAACCCAGTTCTTTTTCAATAAACATTTTTCTTCCTCATTACTCTAGTACTGCTGCTGCCAAAGCTTGTTGGATTTCAAAGACATTATTATCACTCTTAAATTGAAGGACCTCTGCAGGCTCCAGTGCTGATGAAATCCAAATCTTAAGTTCAGCATCTAGGTCAAAGTGGCCCGAGCTCTCTACAGTGAAACGAGAGATTGAGTGATAAGGGATAGACTTATAAGAAGTCTTCTTCCCTGTAACACCTTGTTTATCGACTAAAATCAAGCGCTTCTCTGTAAAGACAATCAAGTCACGAACAAGGGCATAGGCTAACTCCACCTGTTCACCTGGAATTAAGATGCCCTCCAATTGGCGCTCAACCTTATCATTATCTTTTTTAGATGCATTGCCAAGCAGTCCTGAAAAAAGTCCCATAGTTATTTCTCCTTTTTTATTGTAAAGATAATCCTTGCTTTAACTATACCACAATTTTAGGATTTCAGACACTTGCAAAAATGGGTTTCTGGTAGTACAATTAAGGAGTCACAAGAGGAGCAATTGCTGAGAATGGCTAGCTTGAATTTTTTTCAAGACTTGCCTAAACTCTTACCACCTGATCAGGTTAGAACCTGCGTAGGGATGTGTCTCAAAATAGATTGAAATAGAAGAACTTCTATGACAACGTTTTGATGTGGCAAAAATAGCCAATCAAGACGATTGGTATAGGAGGTTTTTTTATGTCGAAAACAAGTATTCGACCAATGATTGAGGTTGCACTTTTTGCAACTATCGCTTACATTCTCGACTTGGTTACTCAACCCATGTCCATAGGTCCTTGGATTTCCCTTTCCTTTAAAATGGTCCCTATCTTCCTCCTTAGTTTTCGCTGGGGAGTTGGAGCTGGTGCAATGGGAGGCCTTATCTGGGGATTACTCCAAGTGGTGACAGGACAAGCAGCCGGCGGTTGGCTAACCTTAACACAAGGTTTTCTGGAATATTTTGTTGCCTTTAGCCTTATTGGGATTAGTGGTGTGGTCAAACCAGTCCTCGATAAAGCCATCATACAAGGGAAAAAGCTCAAGTCTCTAGTGTATATCACTGGCGGTATTCTGCTAGGGGGCTTTTCACGCTATCTCATTCACTTTATAGCCGGTGTCATCTTTTGGGGAAGTTATGCTCCTAAAGGACAAAGCCCTTATCTCTATTCATTTATTGTCAATAGCTCATCCTTCCTTGGAGAAACATTGGCCAGCCTCATCGTTTTCTTCGCCCTACAACGATTCCTAGGCAGGTTACTAAATACAGAAAAATAAAAGAAACCATAGGACAGTCTTAATTGGAAGTCCTATGGTTTTTCTTGTTTATATAAAAAACAGCAATTATTGCCTATTCACAGTAATAACCTCACTTTTGTTTTACTGTATTCTATGTTAAGATACAAAAAGATATATGTTCCCATATATGCAAAATGGAGGTTTCCCATGCAAAAATTTGGAGAAATTTTTAAAAAATTTCGTGAATCAAGAGGGATACGATTAAAAGATATTGCAAAAGCTGGTATCTCGACATCTCAACTGTCTCGTTTTGAAAAAGGACAGACAGACTTAACCATTACAAAGTTTATGTTGATATTGGACGAGATTAATATGCCTATTGACGAATTCATGTATGCTGTCCATGATTTTCATCGTGATGAACTGAATGAACTATTAGCAAAGATTCAGCTTTTTGTATCAACTCATGATATTAATGGATTAAAGAAACTACTTAATTCCCAACTAAAATCAGAACATAAACGAGAAAAATTTCATCACATTAATACTATTTTATTAAAAATTCGCTTGCAAGATTTATCGGGAGAAAGCTATTATACACATCAGGACCTAACCGATTTAACCGATTATCTATTTAGTGTTGAGTACTGGGGTTATTATGAATTATTGATTTTTGCAAATACCTTAGATGTGTTGAACCATGAGACTCTTATGGTTTTGGCAAAGGAGATGTATAGAAGGTCTGATTTTTACAAAGAGATTCCTAATAATCGACGCATGATATCAACCATGTTATTAAATGTTTATATTACATGTATAGAAAGAGGAGAGCTCATTGATGCACTGTATTTCGAAAAACAATTAAACCAATGCTTTTTTATCGAGACTGAAATCTATGAACGATTGGTTTTTCAATATGCACAAAATTATTATCAATATAAAAAAGAAGGAAGCAATCAGTCTATTATCGAAATGAAGAAATGTATTGGTGCCATGAAATTGGCAGGGAGCGAGCATATTGCAAAGACTTATGAAGCACATTTGAAAAAATTGATAGAGGAAAATAGTTAGCAAGCATATATGGGAAATTATTAAATAAGATTATTATTCTTGTAAAATTATTTTGTTTAAAAATATGTGAATCCAATTTCATTTCCAGATTTGATAACTAATATGGAGAAACGATATGTCTAAATCCTTTCTGAAATTACTTATCTCTCAGTTATTTGCTAACTTAGCTGACATTTTTCTCAGGGTATCTCTCATTGCAAATATCTACGTCATTACAAAATCCGTTATTGCAACCTCAATGGTTCCGATTCTAATCGGATTGTCAGCTTTCGTGGCAAGCCTTCTTGTGCCATTAGTAACTAAAAAACTAGCCTTAAATAGAGTGCTTTCATTCACTCAATGTGGAAAGACTTTTTTATTAGCAATACTCCTTGTAATGCTCATTAAGGCTCAATTTGTTCCAGCCTTAGGAATGTATATCTTTGTTGTCGCTATTTCTATCTTAGATGGCTTTGCGTCGCCCGTATCTTATGCCATGATTCCTAGATATGCCACAAATTTGGGAAAGGCAAATGCTGCCTTATCAATGAGTGGTGAGGGAGTACAATTGATTGGTTGGGGACTAGGCGGTCTCTTATATACTTCGCTTGGTCTTTTTCCCACACTGTTGATAGTCTTACTCCTTTATCTCCTCTCCACTTTTGTGATGCTCTTTCTTCCTCAGGCTAAAATAGAGCAGTTAGAAGCGGAGACAAATATTGATACTCTAGTAAAAGGATGGAAGTTGGTTGCAAAAAATCCTAAATTAAAGTTATTTGTTCAAGCAAATTTATTAGAGGACTTCTCCAATACAATCTGGGTATCGTCTGTAATCCTTGTTTTTGTAACCGAGGTGTTAAAACAAACTGAAAGTTACTGGGGCTACTCAAATACAGCCTATTCCCTTGGTATCATTTTAGGTGGAATAATTGTCTACAAACTATCCGAAAAGTTTTTAGCGCATAAGTGGAAAAGTATTCTCTTTTCACTCTTAGCAATGGCGACCATCACAGCCAGTATCCTCTTTTTCTCAAATACACAAACATTTTTAATTTTCTCCAGTTTAATCGGCTTCTTTTCTCAGTTAAAAGAAGTACCTGAAAGTGTCTTTCTTCAGGAAACTGTCGATGAAAATCAGTTAGTACATGTTTATTCTGTATTTGAAGTCATTTCAACCCTTGCTTTTTCAGTTTTCGTCTTTCTGATGAGTTCTATTACTGAAAAATTTGGAATTACAACAAGTTTCTGGCTATCAACAATTTGCATACTTTTAGAAGCTGGCTTGATTTATCATAATCGTAATTATCTAAAGTAATTAATCATAGGTATACTTGATAACTATTAGGTTTATAAAAAATATAGGGCTATCTGATTAGATAGTCCTATATTTTTTTGTGTTGTTTTAGAGACGTGGCGTAGATATCAGTGCTAAGATATTACGACATGAGAAAACGGAAACGATACTTTTCCGTTTTCGAGTTAGTAAGGGACTTAGCCACGGTCTCATAGTATGTAGTGTAGATATCATTATTAAAATGTTACGACACGAAGTCAGACGAATCGATATTATTCGTCTGACGTAGTTAGTGAGACGGCTAGCTAGCCACAAGATAGTGGCTAGCGTCAAAAGATGAACGATTTAAAATCGTCATCTTTTGTGCCGTATTACATCTTCTCTTCCAATGTCACATCTGGATATTTGTCCGCAAACCAACGAAGGGCAAAGTCATTTTCAAAGAGGAAGACTGGTTGGTCAAAGCGATCTTTGGCCAAGATATTTCGGCTTGATGACATGCGTTCATCGAGGTCCTCAGGTTGAATCCAACGCACAGTCTTTTTACCCATTGGTGTCATAACGACTTCGGCATTGTATTCATTTTCCATACGGTGTTTGAAGACTTCAAACTGAAGTTGACCAACGGCACCAAGCATGTATTCACCTGTTTGGTAATTGGTGTAGAGCTGGATGGCTCCTTCTTGCACCAATTGTTCGATTCCTTTGTGGAAGGACTTCTGCTTCATGACGTTCTTAGCAGCAACTTTCATGAACAACTCTGGCGTAAAGGTTGGTAGTGGCTCAAATTCAAATTTGTTTTTACCTACAGTAAGGGTATCACCAACCTGGTAAGTTCCTGTATCGTAAACCCCGATAATATCTCCAGCCACGGCATTTTCAACATTTTCACGAGATTCGGCCATGAACTGAGTGACGTTAGAGAGCTTAGCTCCTTTACCAGTACGTGTTAGATTAACACTCATACCACGCTCAAATTCACCAGAAACGATACGAACAAAGGCAATACGGTCACGGTGACGTGGGTCCATATTGGCTTGGATTTTGAAAACAAAACCAGAGAAATCCTTGTTAAGAGGATCAATCTCATCACCATCTACGGTCTTGTGGCCATGTGGTTCTGGAGCAAATTTGAGGAAGGTATCGAGGAAGGTTTGAACCCCGAAGTTAGTAAGGGCAGAACCAAAGAAGACCGGTGTCAATTCACCTGCTAAAATAGCTTCTTCTGAGAATTCATTTCCTGCTTCTGTCAAGAGTTCGATATCTTCTTTAGCTTGCTCATAGAATGGGTTATTGGCAAATAGAGTATCACCATCTTCAATCTTGGCAAAGCGCTCGTCACCTTTATAGAGCTCCAAGCGTTCGTTATAAAGGTCATAAAGTCCTTCGAAGGCTTTACCCATACCGATAGGCCAGTTCATTGGGTAGCTGGCAATACCAAGCACTTCTTCCAACTCTTCCAAGAGGTCAAGTGGCTCACGTCCATCACGGTCCAATTTGTTCATGAATGTAAAGACAGGAATACCACGGTGTTTGACAACTTCGAAAAGTTTTTTGGTTTGGGCCTCGATACCTTTGGCTGAGTCAACTACCATTACGGCAGCATCAACCGCCATAAGGGTACGGTAGGTATCTTCTGAGAAGTCCTCGTGTCCTGGAGTATCAAGGATATTGACACGTTTGCCGGCATAGTCAAACTGCATCACAGATGAGGTTACTGAGATACCACGTTGTTTCTCAATATCCATCCAGTCTGATTTAGCAAAGTTTCCAGTTTTCTTACCTTTTACAGTACCAGCTTCACGGATTTCACCCCCAAAGTAAAGCAATTGTTCAGTGATTGTTGTTTTACCAGCATCGGGGTGAGAGATGATGGCAAAAGTACGGCGCTTTTTGATTTCGTCTTGAATACTCATAGTTTTCTTTCTTCTTTAAAAATAATCTTTTTGATACTTTTCCTTAGTGGCATGGATGTCAGCAGCTTCTTAGTAAATCTCAAAAATCCCATGTCCCAGAGCTACTAATAGCAATAGGGCTTTACCAGAACGAAAAGCAAGATCGTTGTAGCACTTCTTTCAGAAAATTCCTGTCTTTTGAAAGCTACATTTGTTGTCAAGGCTTGCGATAATTCTCGCAGGCACAGCTCTTTTATTATATCCAAATTACAGTGTGAAAGCAATTCTGAAAGCGTTTTGTGTTAGAATAAAACAAATAAAATGAAAAAACACGCTATCAATTCTCTGATGGCGTGTTTCTTCATTTATTTAATATTTCTCGTCAAAATATTCCAGACCTTTTTTCATAATTATCATAAGAAAAATCAAAGCTCCTGAAACAGTAAGGTATTTGATAGGTAACCAGGCCTCTGGGATAAAAGGGGTATGTCTTAATAAGCCGTAATTTCCGTTAACAAAATGATTAACAACTACAAGTCCGAGATTCAATAGCAGGGTAAGCGTCACAATCATATTCTTTGGAATAGGGTAAGTCTTATAGGTCCTCAAAAGATAATTGAGACTATTGACCAATAAGGCATAATGCCCAATGATAAAGGAAATACTGGAGATATGCGGAAAATCATAAGGATCAAATATGGGATGAATAATCGCACAAGAGCCTCCAACCAAGCCCATAAGTGCAAAATAAGTTTTGACCTTACTATCTTTTAGGAGCAAGAGGGCGAGCATGGCCAAGCGGCAATGATAAAGAGGGAGACTATCATCTAAAGGAAATCCCTGCCAAATATACCAAACGTAAAGGCTAATCAGTTGTACGGCTTGGATTCCTAGAAAAGTCAGACACCAACTTTTTTTATCATGCCAGGACCAACTCAGGTAGGCCAGCAGCACCAATACCATTAGCATCACCAGATAATAGGGTAACGGTATCTGTGGTGGCCGGGTTTGGGTCGTAGTCAAAAAATCCTTCATTCTCTTCTCCTGATGAAATTGCTATTCTTGTTATTATATCAAATTTCAGGTAAATCAAAAACCTGCTTTAACGAGCAGGCTTTTGATTTAAGACAATCTAATTTTGTGACTTTCCTTAAGTTAGTTCGGTCACCACTTCTTCAAAGTTCCATAAACAGCTCTTTAATGCAGGTTTTAGAGCTTAATCCTTAGCTTGGAGTTCTTCAACAACTCTAGCTAGGTTCATAGAGTTGGAGCCCTTGAGCAAGATTTGATCGTGCTCGCCTAGGCTTTCTTTGATGCGTTTAACCATAGCGTCAAACTGGTCCTCGTCAGCTGTCTTCTTGAAATAATAGACATGACCAATCGGGAACATCTGGCTAGCAAGTTGCGACAAGTCCGCAATGTCTTCACCGTAGAAAATTACCGTATCAATAGCATCTGGTGCCAGGCTAAGAATCATCTGCGTGTGAAGTTGGACAGACTGCTCACCGAGTTCTTTCATATCGGCTAAGACAGCGATTTTCTTGCCTCCTTCATTCTTAGGAATGGCTGAGAAAGTCTCCAAGATAAGTTTCATGGCTGTTGGATTGGCATTGTAGACGTCTGAAAGAATATCCGCACCATTGGCTGCTTTTTTCCACTCGGTACGGTTTTTTGTCAGCTGCAAGTTAGCCAAAGCTGAGAAGATATTTTCCTCAGTCACACCCCAGTGTTTAGCGACATAAGCCGCAACCATAGCATTTGTGGCATTGTATTTTCCAGTGACTGGCAAGGTAACTTGTCCATCTAGGAAGTTGGTTGAGAAGGTGAGGTGATCCTTGTATTCCGTCAAGTCAGAGACTGTCAGATCAGAGCCCTCACCAAATCGTACCACTTCAAGATTGCTTGGCAAGAATGGATCTACGATAGGATCACTTGGCACAAGTAAGAGGCTGCCATCAGGCATACCGTCTTGCATTTGCATTTTACCTTTGGCAATCTTGTCACGGCTACCGAAGAACTCCAAGTGAGCCTCTCCAATTAAAGTGACAACAGCTGTTTTTGGCTTAGCCAAGGTAGACAAGAGGTGAATATCACCCATGTGGTCTTGTCCCATCTCAAGGACGATTTTTTCAGTATCATCAGGCATGTGAAGGGCGGTATAAGGAAGACCAATCTCGTTATTGTAGTTACCTTGGGTCTTGTAGGTGCGGTAGGTCGTTGCCAAAATATCATGAATCATGTCCTTGGTCGTTGTCTTACCGTTAGAACCAGTCACCGCAATGACATCAACGCCAGTCTTTTCAAGATAGTAGGCAGCTAAAGCTTGGAAGGCCTCAAGAGCATCATCAACTAGGATGTGGGCTTGATCAGCTGGTAAGTCTTTTTCTGTGAATGTCGCTAGAGCACCATTTTCAAAAGCTGTTTGGATAAACTCATGCCCATCACGCACACCCTTAAGTGGCAAAAAGAGATCGCCCGCTGTAATCTTACGGCTATCAAACTCAATCTGGTTAATAGCGACATCTTCATAGGCAGTGACATCATTTTTAGCGCCAACAACCTTGGCAATTTCATGGAGTGTCAGTTTCATCTTAAAATCCTCTGTTTTATTTTTTACAAATCTGACAAAAAATAGGCTTTCTTGTCTCTCAATACTCTCCAATTATATCACAAATCAGCTTAGCTTTTGCTTGGGAGGTGAATTTGTTACAATGGTTGATGAAAGGATTAGGCATGACAAAGAAAAAATCAATCAGACCCTCTAGCAAAGAGAAAGACAGAAAAAGTGACTGTCAAAGTATTGAAGAACCCAAAAGGTGGCACTTTAATTGGAGAAAGCTAATTCTACTGGAGCCAACATCTGAATTGATCATCTTAATAATACTAGCACTGCTGTATGGTGGTTTTTATTATTACGATCATTATACAGTCAACAAAGATAACATTTATGGTCTCTGGCAGTCTGATCATCATAAGTTAGCGATTTCCTATAAGCATCTTCGGAAAGGAGGAAATATCGACTGGCAAGTCGTTCAAGACGGTAAGTATATTATCTATGCTGCTAGAACTCGCCCTATCAAGCGCTTCAATGACGGCACCCTCTACATGGAGCTTTATACTGTAGAAGGCTACCTGACTGACCTACCCACCAAGGATGGTTTCAGCTATATGGATTTTTATCTTCGCAAAGACAATTATCTCACTTACGATGGTGACTCCTATAAGCGAATAGACTCCGGAAACAAGTCCATCACTTGGAAAGATGGTTCTACCAGCCCTTATGGAGAACGGAAAACTACTATAGATGAAGTTGTTGAAGCCTTCTATTTGATACTTATGGGTATTTTATTATTAGTTACCATCATAGAGGCTCGGAAAAAGAGGAAAGAGAAGCTCAATGAGACATCAAACAAAAAGAAAATACGCTGACCGAAAGAATCTCAACCGAAAGTATCAGTCACAAAAAGCATATCGGAAAGAACAAAAACGTAAAACGGGGTGGCGAGCACGCTGGGATAACTTTACAGACCGTTTAGCCAACATTTTTGGGATAGGTTTCCTAATCCTCTTACCTATACTCACTATCTATGGTATTTTCTTTGATCATAACGTTTATAAAGACAGTATCTATGGTCTTTGGCAATCTGAAAGTCATCAGATTGCCATATCCTACGAAAGAGGTAGCAAGGGAAGTAAGATTGATTGGGAGATTGTTCAAGATGGAAATGTCCTCATTAAAAATGCACGCATTGATGACATTAAACGCTTTAATGACGGTACCCTCTACATCGAAGTTTATGCCAAGGAGCGCCTGCTTTCAGTCCTTCCCGCTAAGAACGGCCTCAACTATTTGAATATGTATGTCCGTAAAGACAATTATCTGACCTATAATGGCGAATCCTACAAACGGATTGATGATGAAAACAAGAGCATTACCTGGAAAGATGGCTCTAAATCCCCTTACGGTCAACGAATAACCTTGTTTGATCGTCTGGAACCCTATCTCCTATTTGGTATGTTTGGAGGCTTGATTAGCTATGTCCTTTTCGTTGAATGGAAGATCAAAAGAAACTATAAAAACAAATAAAACCACCCCTACTTCTAGTTAGACTAGATATAAGCAGGAGTGGTTGTTTATTCTTATTAAGCAAGACTTACCTCTTTTAGAGGATGCCAGTCTTATTTCACTTCTCCACCTTCAACCACGAGGTCATCAGCTTTAGCTGAATCACCGTAGGTTGGGTGAAGTGTTTTTTCATAATCTTTGTGGAAGAAATTCTCTTCGCCAAGTTTCTTAATGTCTTTATTGATAAAGTCGAGGAGTTCTTTGTTACCTTTTTGAACGGCTGGAGCGATCGTATCTGGGGCACCAAGAGATGTGATTCCGACTTCATAACCTTTGTTTTCTAGAGCCCATGCAAGAACTTCTGTATTATCAGTTGAGAAGGCATCGCCACGACCGTCAAGGAGGGCTTGGTAAGCATCGCTGTATTGGTCATACTTTTGCAATTTGATGTTTGGATAGTTCTTTTCAAAGTAAGTTTCAGCGGTTGTCCCTTTAGTAACAATCAAAGTCTTACCTTCAAGCTCTTTAACGTCCTTGATGACCTTGTCTTTAGGTGATACCACACCGATTGAGACTTTCATGTAAGGAAGGGCAAAGTCCACTTGTTTCTTACGTTCATCAGTCACTGTAAAGTTGGCAAGTGTAATATCGACCTTGTTTGAAATCAAGAATTCTGCACGGTTGGCCGCATCTACTGAGACGTATTTAGGTTTTACACCCAAGTCTTTAGCCAAACGGTTACCAAGTTCAATATCGTAACCTTGGTAAGCACCCTTGCTATCTACGTAACCGAAAGGTTTCTTGTCCGCAAAGACGGCGATACGAAGCTCACCACTCTTCTTAATTTCTGCAATGGTACGTGCTTTGGCTGTTGATTTACCAGAGCTACTGTTGCTTGAGCAAGCCGTCACTGCAACCAAGGCAAAGACGAGGGCTAATAGGGCAAAAATTTTCTTTGTTAGTTTCATAATTCTCTCCTAAAATAATTTATTTTCACTAAAAACAATGGGTTACAAATAGGCACCAAACTGACTGAAGTCAAAGACATTGAGGAACTCTTGAGCTCGCTTAGTCTTGGGATGATTGAAGAATTCTTCAGCAGTACCTTCCTCAGCGATGACTCCCTGGTCCATAAAGATAATACGGTCAGCGATGGCACGCGCAAACTGAAGCTCATGGGTTACAATCAACATGGTGCGCCCTTCTTGAGCGAGGTCATTGATCAATTCCAGAACTTCACGAACCATCTCAGGGTCAAGCGACGCCGTCACTTCATCAAAAAGGATAACTTCAGGATGCATGAGTAGGGAACGGACAATGGCCACACGTTGCTTTTGACCACCCGATAGTTGTCGTGCGAAGCTATGCTTCTTGTCCAAAAGTCCCACACGGTCCAAAAGTTTCTCAGCCTCGGCTATGACTTCTTCCTTGTTACGCCCTTGGGCTTTGACCGGCCCCAAAATCAGATTTTGTAGGATATCCAAATGTGGAAAGAGGTCATAACTTTGAAAGACCATGCCGATTTTCTGACGAATCAGATGGAAATCCTTCTTACTACCAGTAATAGACTTACCGTCTAGGAGAATATCGCCTCCTTGGATGGTCTCTAAGCCATTGATACAACGTAGCAGTGTCGATTTCCCACAACCTGAGGAACCCAGGATAACAACGACTTCACCTTGTTTAAGGTCCAAGGAGATACCTTTGAGAATTTCATTGTCCCCAAAGGACTTTTTCAAATCCTTGATTTGTAAAATGCTTTCGGTCATCTTAATTCCTCCAACGATTTTCAAGATAAGTAGACAGCTTAGAAACTGGGTAACAAATGGCAAAGTAAAGAATCAAAATCGTGCCATAGATCCAGAAAGAAGCTGTTGGTATAGTCAAGCGGTTACTATCGATAATCTGCTGACCAACCTTGGTCACCTCAACCACCCCAATCAACACCACCAAAGACGTAGTCTTAATCATCCGGGTCACCAGGTTAATGGCCTGAGGCAACAAGCGACGCAAAACTTGCGGAATAATCACATAGGTGTAAAGCTGACTGTTGGTCAAGCCAAGGGCCCTTCCGCTCTCAAACTGGTGTCTAGGGAGCGACGTGATTGACCCACGCACCAAATCACCCATCTCAGCCGTTCCCCAAAGGGTAAAGACGATAATAGCCGATAACTCACCTGAGATATTGATGTTAAAGTTCCTAGCCAGGCCAAAATAGACAATAAAGAGCAAAACCAATTGGGGCATGATACGAATAAATTCCAGATAAATACGTGACAAAAAACGAATAATCTTAGATTTCGACGTCATGACAATTCCCAAAAGGGTCCCCAATAAAAGGGAAAGAAGCACCGAAACGATGGAAATCCAAATAGTTACGCCTAGACCTTGTATGATACGTAGGAAATTATTCCCCTGAAGAAGAACTTGAAAGCCCGAATCCTGCATAGCGTAACCTCCTTTCAATCCAACTAAAGACTAGGGAAATCGGTAGCAACATTAAGAGATAAGCCACAACCAACATACCTAAAGCCACATCGGTTTCGTAGTAAAGACCAATCAAATCTTTGGCCACATACATCAAATCCGCCAAGGCTACCGCAGAGAATACTGACGTTTCCTTGATAAGGAAAATGACGTTAGCACTAAATGACGGCAACGCCACAGCTACTGCCTGAGGAAGGACCACATAGCGAAAGACTTGGAAGGACGTCAAACCAATAGACAAGCCCACTTCATGCTGGGTCTGACTAACAGCCTCTAGACCACTTCGGAAGGACTCCGCCATATAGGAACCACCCAAGAAAATCAAACCTACCACAGCACAAGCCTCTGAGGATAGCACCAAACCTATACGAGGCAAGCCAAAGTAGAGAAAGAAGAGCTGAATCAAGAGCGGCGTATTACGAGATAGCTCAATATAAGCCGTCGAAAGCTGACTCAAAATTGGCACTCGGTAATGACGAATAACACTCACCACCAAGCCCAAAAGGAAGGAACCAATAATCCCCAGAACGGCAATATGTAAAGTTAAAAAGAATGCCTTCTGATAAAAGGGCAAATACTGTTGAACAATGGACCAGTCCAAAACTTACCTCCTCAAAACAAGATACAAAAGGCGTATAGAATTCCGTAAAGCAAATAGGAAACTGACGGCGTGTGCGGGCACACTAGGAAGTTTATCTTTTGCTCTAGGAATTTAGCCTGTGTTCAATTCCATAAGATACTAAAGGCGTATAGAATTCCGTAAGCAAATAGGAAACTGACGGCGTGCGCGGGCACACTAGGAAGTTTATCTTTTGCTCTAGGAATTTAGCCTGTGTTCAATTCCATAAGATACAAAGGGCGTATAGAATTCCGTAAGGCAAATAGGAAACTGACGGCGTGTGCGGGCACACTAGGAAGTTTATCTTTTGCTCTGGGAATTTAGCCTGTGTTCAATTCCATAAGATACAAAAAGCGTAGAAAATTTCATCAGCACTCACTGCCATCAACTTCTAGCCTTCTGACCCTTCTCTCGCATTTGAAAAGTACGGCTTCACAAAATACGAATGAATAGTTTTATGTCATTTTGAAACGTTAGCTTTATTCTACCACCGCTAAGATTATTTGGATAATATGTATTTTTTATCAGCGTGATAAAGAAAAGATATAGATAAACTGACACATTTTGTAAAGAAAAAAACACCCCAGTCTCAGAGATTTCTCCAAGACTAAGATGTCTGCTTTCTAAATCATATTTCTTAAATCAAATGGCTTTCACGTTTCTCGAACATTTCTTGTCCTAACGCTACCAATTCCTTGATAAGGTCTGTATAAGAGAGTCCCATATTTTCCCAAAGCAATGGATACATTGACCATTGGGTGAAACCTGGCATTGTATTGAGCTCATTAAGATAAATGGTTCCATCCTCAGCCAAGAAGAAATCACAGCGAGCAAGACCACAACCACCAAGATCACGGAAGGCCTTGACCGCATAGGCACGCATTTGCGTCATGACTTCTGCAGGCACGTGAGCTGGGATATCCATGGTAATCTTATTGTCGATATACTTGGCCTGATAATCATAGAAGGCAACGTCTTTAACAACTTCACCTGGTTCTGTTGTTTTGACAGTCGTATTACCAAGGATACCAACCTCGATTTCACGGGCAACCACACCCTGCTCAATCAAGATACGGCTATCATATTTGAGGGCCAAATCAATCGCTGCACGAAGCTCTGCTTCATTTTCAGCCTTAGAAATCCCAACAGATGACCCCATGTTAGCTGGTTTTACAAAAACTGGAAAGGTCAATTTTTGCACAGTTCTAGCCACTGCTGCTTCCAAATCTTCACCCTCGATGAAGACAGTGTAGGCAACCTGGGGTACACCCACAACCTCGAGAATATGCTTGGTCGTAATCTTGTCCATGGCAACGCTTGATGAAAGGACATTGGTACCCACGTATGGCAACTTGAGAGTTTCAAGGAAACCTTGGATAGATCCATCCTCACCCATAGGCCCATGAAGGACTGGGAAGACCACAGCACCCTCTTCGTAAATGTCACTTGGTTTGATAGCCTGACTCGCCACAACTGTGTCATTAGTCATAAGCTTTTCATCATCACCTGGTGTTTCCGTAAACTCTTGTGTTTTGATAAAATCACCAGACTGAGTGATAAAGTAGGTTTTAACCTCAAATGCGCTATAATCCACCGCACGCATGACACTCTCAGCTGAAAGAACAGACACTTCACGTTCTGCAGAACGTCCACCATATAGAAGGATAAGGGTTTGTTTAGACATAGGTATACCATTTTCTTTTCTTAATTTTGTGATCTTCACAAAAAGGGAACTCATACCCTTTTAGAGAACATAATTACACTAATCATATCACAAAAAAATGGGTTTTTCAAAAGTATTGTGGATAGAAAAAAACAGAGTAAATGTACTTATACCCATACATTTTACCCTGTTTATACTAGTAAATAAAATATATAAAAAGAAAAACTACAAAAGCCCTAAAATCTATCAATTTGCTTTATTTTTAACATCAAACCAACTTTTGGTAATAAAAACAAACAAATACATAACTATAGAAATAATAATTGGATAATAAATAATAGTTCCATAATTCATCTGTTTGATCCCTAATAATAGAGCTTCTTTATGCATTAATACGAAGAAAATAATATTGAAGAAGACTGTGCTAATAAGCATGATGACTGCATATGTTATTGCTTGTACAGATCTAATAGTTACAGTCTGCTTATGTGATATTCCAATTCTCTCCCATTGCAGATTCTCTTCTTTTTCTTTGACTGAAGAAAGAACGGTAATAGAAATAAGATTGGCTATCACAACTACTAATGGTCCCACTACAAAAAATAGTAGAATAGCATTTATTTCAACTGATGCTGTTTTCTTTGCTAGATTTGAGTAGGCAATGTCAGAATAAATCATTAATTCTGATATTAAGATTGCTATTATCGAAATAGATACTGTTAATGACTTTAAATACTCTTTATCCTTCAGAATAATCCATTTTGCCATTACAAAATCATAAGACGAACGCCAAGCTAATAAAATTTTAGTTAGAAAAATTTGAATATGTGGTGAAATGAAGGCCAACAAAAACAAATGCATAACTAAGATAAGTAAGATTGAGTCATCCAGTCTGAATAATAAGTTTTCATTGGGCTTGTTTACAGATACTGTGAAGAATGGAATAAGCAATTTTAACCAGAACCCTAAACTAATAGCAAAGCCTAATACCTTTATTATCTTAACAACAAAGTGATTTTTAGAGTCAAATCTATCACCAAGCAAAACTGCATTCCCTAGAATTTTATATAAGTAAAGAAAGCTACCTATGAAAGCAAGTAGGCAAATAATAAGTATGGTCAAGAGGAATGCTGATATACTGAAATCAATCGGTATAGTTGGTAATAATTTTTCTCCTCCCAAATATTGCGCATAACTGTAATAAAATCTTGCACAAAAAATTGAGAAAAAACTTCCTACTATACTTACTAAAAATGCAAAAATAGTAAGTTGTCCGCTAATCAATAACGACAACTGAACTCGGCTTCCTCCATTTATTGACCATTGGCGATAATCCTCTTTTGCTAAATTCAAAAATAGTCGGATTAGACCGGAAACCAGAAATAATAAAGTAAATCCTCCAAAAAGAACTGGCCCTACAAATAATAAGGTAGGACTCCCAACATCTCGAAATACTTGCTGATACTTTATGGTACTAAATGCTACAGACAGACACATCCCAACTAATAAACTCGAAGCGAAAAATAGGGGAAACATTCCAAGCCACTGTTTTTTTGAATACTTAAATTGATAATAAATTAATTTGAACATTTTAAGTTAATCCCCACTATTTTCTATCTCTAATGCCTTATAAAGAGCTTCAGCTGTGGGGTTGAACAATTCCTGATAGATTTTGCCATCTTTCAAGATTAGAGCCCTATCTGTTTGACTTGCTAACTCAATATCATGGGTCACCATAATGACACATCTTCCCTCTTGGGCTAAATCAGCTAACATCTCAAAAATAATCTTCCTTGACGTACTATCCAATGCACCTGTCGGTTCATCTGCAAATATGATACGAGTTTTTGAAAGAATCGATCTTGCAATAGCTACTTTCTGTTTTTCTCCACCAGATAACGAAGAAACTGAAGACATCAAATCAGCTCTAAAATTCATCTTATCTAACAATGTCTGAATATCGTCTCTACATACTTTTTTATGGGACAATCTAAGAGGCAAAGCTACATTCTCCAGAACTGGAAGAGCTGGAAGTAGGTTATAAGACTGAAAAATAAAACTAATATCTTCTCTTCTAAATTTTGATAATCTACTATTCTTTAATTGATAAGGATTACAATTATTAACCTTTACAACCCCTTCTGTTGGTGCTGATAAACTCGATATACAATTTAACAAGGTTGACTTACCAGACCCGCTTACTCCTAGTATAGAAACAAACTCACCATAGTTCGCTTCGAAAGAAATGTCTCTAAGAACCGAAATGTCTTTATTTTTATCAATTTGAAATTTCTTAGATAAGTGTTTTACTTCTACTGCAACTGTATTCATATTTTCCTTTCTATATCACTACTTACTATTTCTAAAAAATGGGAAAGAATTTTGATTAATTTACTCTCCTCTCTATTATACATGATAATACTCATCGTTAATCTTGAACTTCGTATCAAAAAAATTGACACATTATCAACATTTTAGACTTGTAAATTATATTTTTTCTATTTAGAATATTACTTAAACATAAATTTTTTGACAGTTTGTAAATTTTTAGGATTTAATATGGTAAAAGGAACTCAAGAGAAGATTATTAACTCGTTCTTCAAACTAGCAGAACGATATCCAGAACGCTCAAGTTTCAGTATAACTGAAATTGCTAACGAGGCAAAGATTTCGAGACAAGCAATATATCAAAAACATTTCAAAAGCTATGAAGAAATAATAAATTACATCATGCAATCCATAGATACTACTATAAACGAACAATTTTTACTGTTCGAAGAACACAATCTTTCAGTCGAAGTTTTCTTTTCAAAAGTTATTATTCCAGAATTATATAAATATAGAGATTGGCTCCGCTGTATCTACTCTACATCTGCTATTCCTAATTGGCGAAATTATTTAAGAAAAAAATATTCCAACTGGCTACTAAATGCACCTATTAACTTAAACCACTCGTTTCTACATAACGACGCCTTATCAAATTATATTGTGAATTGTGTATTAAGTATTATAGAAACTTGGATTACTGAACCTTTCCCCTCTCCCCCAGAAGTCTTTTCAAAACAGTTTATTGAATTAATAAATACTCCTCTAAATAATCACATAAGTCCAATAAAACATGACTCATAATTACATATTATATTTCTTCTTATTAATTAATAGTTAATGTAAAACTCTCTGTGAAAACAGGATAGTGTGAAAACAAACATCGATTTTGATGTTTGTTTTTTCATATTCTTTTGCTTTCAAGAGTCATCTTTCTTTATCATTTTACCCCTATTCACTAATAACACTTTCATGACTAATACTTACACCTATTTTTAAGAAATCTATCTAGATACGAAGTCTATATTTACAAGTACTAACTTAATAAAAACTATATATAAAAATAAATTCTGTTGATTTTGTAAAATCATAAAAAAAAAAACAGCCTAAGAGCTGTTTCATTCCTGTCTTAAATTTCGTCACCAAGTTCGAACTTAGTGCCTTTGAGGGCATGTTTGAGAGACCACTTCCATGGTTTCCCTTCGATAGTGACTTGTTTGTTTTCGAGGTCAACTTGAACCTTGTCTACGCCTTTTACAGCAGAGAGTTTTTCAGTAACGGTGTTGACACAGCCTTGGCATTTCATTCCTGTGATGTTATATGTTTTTGTCATTTTTCTTTCTTCCTTTTCTTTAATTGTTTTTTGATACACACCTTAAGTGATGGAGGACATTAGCAATCGACACTTAGACTTTGCGACGTTTGAGCCGGAGAGCATTGAGGACAACTGAGACAGAGCTGAAGCTCATGGCAAGTCCTGCTATCATTGGGTCAAGGAGCGGGCCTCCAAAGAGGTGGAGGACACCCATAGCTACTGGGATAGACAAGATATTGTAGATAAAGGCCCAAAAGAGGTTCTCTTTAATTGTCGTGATCGTCGCCTGACTAATTTTCAGGGCCTTAACGACATCCATGAGGTTGGGTTTCATAAGGACCATATCGGCACTTTCCATGGCAATATCTGTCCCTGATCCCATGGCAATACCGATATCGGCAGTCGCAAGGGCTGGGGCATCATTGATACCATCACCAACCATGATGACTGATTTTTCTTCTGCTTGCAGGTCACTAATCACCCTAGATTTCTCTTGCGGAAGGACTTGACTGATGACACGCTTGATGCCAACCTTTTGAGCGATAGCTTGAGCTGTTTGGTCATTATCCCCAGTCAACATGATGACTTCCTTGCCCATTTGATGAAGAGCTGTCACCATATCTGCACTGTCTTCTTTAACCTGATCGGCTACACCAAAGAGTCCGATTAACTTACCATCTTCAGCTAGGAAAA
The DNA here is from genome assembly GCF_030284685.1 of Streptococcus raffinosi. Classification (NCBI taxonomy): domain Bacteria; kingdom Bacillati; phylum Bacillota; class Bacilli; order Lactobacillales; family Streptococcaceae; genus Streptococcus; species Streptococcus raffinosi. The sequence goes on along the minus strand of NZ_JASUZV010000002.1, from coordinate 17,005 downwards.
TCGGTGTTTGACCATCAGCTGTCAAGTTTTGGAAATCAGCTTGTGCTGAAGTCAAGTCGACTTTTTCCTCTGTCATAAGGGTTTGATTTCCAGCTAAATAAGTTTTGCCTGCATAGCTGGCAGTAAGTCCTCGTCCTGTCAGACTTGAAAAGTTATCCATCTCTAACAAGTCCAAGTTAGCATTTTCTGCCGCCACAAGGATGGCTTGACCTAATGGGTGTTCGGACTTGGCTTCCAAGGATGCCAAAAGCTGTAAGGCTGCTCCACTATTAGCATAGGTATAGCTAGAAACCAACTGAGGTTTCCCCTGAGTAATAGTTCCTGTCTTGTCAAAGACGAGGACATCAGCCTTGTGCGCTAGCTCGAGCACATCCCCACGCTTGTAGAGAATACCGTGTCCTGCACCAAGCCCTGTACCAACCATGATGGCTGTCGGTGTAGCAAGGCCCAAGGCACATGGACAAGCAATAACTAAGACACTGACTGCTACTGTCATGGCAAAAGTAAAGGTTTGTCCCATGACAAAGTACCAGAAGAGGCCTGAAACAAGGGCGATAGCCATGACAACAGGAACAAAGACCGCTGATACCTGATCGGCAATCTTGGCAATAAGGGCCTTGGTTTGTTGAGCATCTTCAACCAATTTAATGATTTGGGAAAGCAGGGTGTCCTTACCAATCTTTTCAGCCTCATAAATTAAGCTACCTTGACCATTAATAGAACCTGCAAACACTGGCTTACCAGCGGATTTTTCAATAGGGAGTGACTCCCCTGTAAGCATACTCTCATCAATCGCAGAGCTACCAGATATCACCTGACCATCCACGGCTATCTTTTCCCCAGGTTTGACCACAATATGGTCACCAAGAACAACCTTATCCACAGGAAGCTTGACTTCCTTACCATCCCGAAGGACGGTTGCCTCCTTGGCTGACAAGTGCATGAGTTTCTTGATAGCTTCTGAAGTTCGACCTTTAGACAGGGTTTCAAAGTATTTTCCTAGAGTAATCAAGGTCAAGATAACAGCCACTGACTCAAAATAAAGTTGGTGGGCGTGATGGGCATGTCCCAATGAAATATGGTAAGTACCATAGAGACTATAAAGAAAGGCTGCCGATGTTGCCAAGGCTACCAAGGCATCCATGTTAGGATGACCCTTGGCCAAAGTACGAAAACCATTACTATAGAAGGAACGACCCAACCACATGACGGGAACTGTCAAAACTAGTAGCACCAAGGCATAGGTCAAGGCTGCATGGTGAGGAGACAGGAAGTTTGGCACAGGTAGACCGACCATTGGCCCCATAGCTAGATAAAAGAGAGGAATGGTGAAGACCGACGACCAAATAAGTCGCTCACGCACCTTGTGAATCTTGTCTTCTTCACGCTCTTCCTGGCTTTTAGCTGTGTCTGGATTGTAGACTTCAGCTTCATAACCGGCATCAGCCACAGCATTTTCAATGGCTTCTGGACTAACCTTATCCCCAGCGTAATCCACAGACATTTTTTCGGTGGTTAGGTTAACCACAGCCTTGTCCACACCATCCAACTTATTAACAGCATTTTCAACATTGGCTACACAGGATGCACAGGTCATCCCATTAACCACAAAGGTTTCTTTTGCCATTTCCTATATCACCTCTATATGATGCCCACAAGCACATTGGCCAGGCACACAGTCACAAACCACCTGATCCACAGGTTCTTTTGCTACAAGTAAGGCCTGTAACTTATCCATATCGGCTTGGGTCATCGGCGTCTTTGCCATGAGTTGACCTAACAAATCGCTGTGTTTGGTCAAACAAATCTTGTCAAAAACAGCTTCTAAAGCCTGAAAATTCGCCTCATCTTCCCCCAAGCTAGCTTGATAGATAAAGCCTCGTCCTTGACGCTGACTGGTTAGGTACCCCTTGTCCGCCAAACGTCCAATCAAGGTCTTTACTGTCGAAGCCGACCAGTCTAGCTTCTTTGATAGAATAGCTATAATCTCTGAAGAAGTCGCTTGCCCCTTGGCCCAGAGCACTCGCATGACTTCCCATTCCGCAGGTGAAATTGTCAGCATGATAGCTCCTTTCTGAATTTGTTGTTCGTTTACGTTTGTAGATTTATTTTAACGTTATCATGAAAAAGTGTCAAGAGTTTTATTTACATTTGTAGTTTTTTTGATGAAAAAAACTCCCCATTTCTGGAGAGTATCATCTTCTATTTTTCGAAATGTGAACCGAACTTAACAAATTCAGTGACGTCTTCTTCCTTACCGTCGTGAAGGTCACGGACAATTTTTGATCCTACGATAACACCGTCTGATACAGCATTAAAGCGTTTAATGTCTTCCTCTGTTGACACACCAAAACCTGTGAGAACTGGAATGTCTGCATGGGCAGTCAAGTTAGCCAAGTGTTTGTCAAGGTCATCACGGTAATTACCAGTCTTACCTGTAACACCATTGATGGCAACGGCGTAGATAAAGCCTTCTGCCCCATCAATCAACTGTTTCTGACGCTCAATTCCTGTCGTCAAGCTTACCAAAGGAACAAGAGCAATATCACTATCTTTCAAATATGGTGTGATAAAGTCAGCATGTTCATTTGGCAAATCAGGAATGATGAGCCCCTTGACAGAAGTTTCTGCTAAATCTTTAACAAAGGCTTCAATACCATATTGATAAACTGGGTTGATGTAGGTCATGATAACCAAAGGCACCTGTGTTTTTTGTTCTTGAAGCTTCTTGATGATAGCCGTTAAGGTCACACCTTTAGCTAAACTACGTTGTCCTGCCAGTTCAATAACGGGACCGTCAGCCACTGGGTCAGACCATGGAATACCGACCTCAATAGCTGAGACACCACTATTTTCCAAGAGAGCAATAGTCTCAAAGAGTCCGTCTAGGCCTTTAGCGTGGTCACCAGCCATGATATAAGGTACAAAAATGCCGTGTTTACTGTCTTTGATAGCTTGTAGGTGTTTTGTTAGTGTTTTTGTCATGGTTTATTTCCCTTCTGCTTCAGCTTCAAAACGTTCTTTGACTTGTATCACGTCCTTGTCCCCACGACCTGAAAGGCAGACAAGGAGACTTTGGTCTGGCGACATCTTAGCTGCCACTTTTTGTGCAAGCGCAACGGCATGGCTAGACTCAAGGGCTGGGATAATACCTTCCAAACGTGATAGAAGTTTGAAGCCTTCGAGAGCTTCTTCATCTGTGATAGAGTCATAAGTCGCACGTCCAATTTCGTTGAAATAACAGTGCTCAGGACCAACCCCTGGGTAGTCCAGACCAGCTGAGATAGAGAAAGCTTCCATGATTTGACCATGAGCATCTTGGAGGACATCCATAAGCGCTCCGTGTAGAATACCTGGACGACCTTTGGCAAAGGTTGCGGCGTGTTTATCGGTATCAAGCCCCAAACCAGAAGCCTCAGCACCATACATAGCTACTGACTCGTCATTGACAAATGGGTAGAACATACCGATAGCATTTGAACCACCACCGATACAAGCCATGACAGCATCAGGCAGTTTACCGCCAGAAATCTCTGCGTATTGACGTTTGGCTTCACGACCGATGACAGATTGGAAGTCACGGACAATTTCTGGGAATGGCGCAGGACCAAGGGCAGAGCCCATGATGTAGTGGGTATCATCAATACCAGCTACCCAAGCACGAAGAGCAGCATTGACAGCGTCCTTAAGCACGCGCGAACCATCTGTGACGCTAAATACCTTGGCACCAAGCAACTCCATACGGAAAACGTTAAGCGCCTGACGTTTAACATCTTCTTCACCCATATAAATAGTACAGTCCATGTCGAAAAGGGCTGCGGCTGTCGCTGTTGCAACACCGTGTTGACCTGCACCTGTTTCGGCAATGATTTTCTTCTTACCCATGCGTTTAGCAAGCAAGACTTGACCAAGGGCATTGTTAATCTTGTGGGCCCCAGTGTGGTTAAGGTCTTCACGTTTAAGATAAATTTGTGCCCCACCGATATGATCAGTCAAACGTTTGGCGTGGTAAAGAGGCGTCTCACGGCCCACATAGTTTTTAAGGAGGTCATCCAATTCCGCTTGGAAACTTGGATCTTCCTTGGCCTCACGATAGGCCTTGTCCAATTCAATAACGGCCGTCATCAGCGTTTCTGGAACGAACTGACCACCGAATTTTCCGTAAAATCCTTTTGCATCAGGTTGTTGATATGTCATGCTTTCACTCTTTCTATAAATGCTTTAATCTTGTCTAAATCTTTGTGACCATCTGTCTCGACACCCGAGGACACATCTAAGGCATAGGGATGAAAAGTTTCCTTGGCCTCTGCCACATTATCCACAGTCAAGCCACCAGCGATGAAATAGTCCTGTTCAATCTGTTTGTCCGCCAAGAGTTGCCAGTCAAAGGTCTGACCACTACCAGCAATAGGAGCATCAAAGAGAAGATAATCCGCCTGGCTCTTGACTTGAGACTCACTATCCGAAATCTGAATAGCTCGAATCACTGGTGCTGAAATCTGAGAAATCAGAGCTTCATCAAAAGTTCCATGAATCTGAACGATATCTAAGGGAACCTGACCAATCGCTTCTTTCAGTTCCTCAAGACTTGGTGAAACAAAGACACCGACGATTTTTGTCTGCCCTGTCACTCCTTTAGCTAGCTCGTGAGCTTGTTCAAGACTCACTTGACGCTTGCTCTTGGCAAAGACAAAGCCGATGTAGTCAGCTCCTGCTTCAACCGCAGTCGCCACTGCTTCTGGTGTTGATAGTCCACAAATTTTAACCTTTGTCAATTTGCAACTCCTTGACCTTCTCAGCCACATTGTCAGCCGTCATAAGGGCAGTTCCTACCAGAATCCCATTAAAATATGGGGCAACTAAGGCAGCATCCTGACCTGTGAAAATAGCCGACTCAGAAATATAAACAGGTTTATCCTTGAAATGAGCTGACATTTCAAGACTGGTATTGATATCCGTCTCAAAGGTGACCAAATTACGGTTGTTAACGCCGATGATTTCAGCACCAATACGATGAGCCACTTCCAATTCTGGTAGATTATGCGTTTCAACCAAGACCTCCAAGCCAAGGCTAGTCGCAAAATCATAGAGCTCCTTGAGACGAGCTTCTGGCAAGGCCGCTACAATCAAGAGAATGACTGTCGCTCCCGCATTACGGCTACGCACAATCTGTTTTTCATCAATAATAAAGTCCTTAGCCAAGGTTGGAATAGCCACCTCTGACGAAATTTCTTTCAAATAGGAAATATCACCTTTAAAGAAGACTTCGTCAGTCAAAACAGAAATCATAGCTGCCCCATTTTCCTCATAGGTTTTGGCTTGAGCCACAATATCCACATCTAGGTTAATATCACCCATACTTGGACTAGCTTTTTTCACTTCAGAAATAATTTGCAGCTTGTTTTGATTTGACTTGAGAAAATCATAAAGACGATAGGTCTGACGCAAAGGCTGCAAGTCTTCCATGACCAACTGAGCCACTTCTTTTTCTTTTTGTTCTAAGATTGTCGGAAGAAAGGTTTTACTCATACTTGTACCTCTTGGAGTTGGCGAAGTTTAGCTAGGGCTGAGCCGTCCGCAATCAATTGGCGAGCAAGCTCAACACCTTCTTTAATAGTCGCAACCTTACCATTAGCAAAGAATCCGAGACCTGCATTAAGCACTGTTGTTTCAAGATAAGGGCTGGCTTCGTTTTTCAAGACACTAAGGAGAATCTCTGCATTTTCCTTAGCATCACCACCTGTGATATCTGACAACTCAACCTTTTCCATACCCAAATCTTCATAAGTGAAAGTGTGCTGGCTGATGTGACCATCTTCTAAAAGGGTGTAGGTGTTAGTGCCATAGAGAGCAGCTTCGTCCATATTGTCAGGACCTGTGATAATAACCGCACGTTTACGTCCCAACTGTTGGATAGCATTAGCAACAATCTCTTGCAATTCCACACGGTAGAGGCCCATGAGTTGTGTCTCAAGGTCAAGCGGATTAGCCAGTGGTCCGACCAAGTTCATAATCGTTGGAATCCCAAGAGCTTGGCGAGCTGGACCGATAAAGCGCATAGCAGGATGCATGGTTTGGGCAAAGATAAAGGCCAAACCAACCTCATCAAGTGCTTTAGATAGGGTTTCTGGTGATGCCGCAACGTTGATTCCAAGGGCTTCAAGCACGTCTGCCGAACCAGATTTAGAAGAAATCGAACGGTTACCAGCCTTGGCCATACGAATACCGCCTGCTGCTAGAACAAAACAAACCGTAGTCGAAATGTTGAAGCTATAAGACTGGTCTCCGCCAGTTCCACAGTTACACATAGCATCTGTGAAGGTCTCAGGCAAGACAGTCGCATGTGATTTGAGGGCACGCACGATACCTGTGATTTCATCTGCTGTTTCCCCCTTAGTCTTAAGCCCCATAAGGAAGGCAGCAATTTGGCTTTCTGAGACTTCATTTTTGAGAATGCGGTCAAAGACTGCTTGGACTTGGTCTTGAGACAAGTCTTGACGGTTTGAGATTTGTAGGAATATTTCTTTCATATCTGTTTTCCTTTTAAAAACTGTTCAATGTTTTCTGATGCACGCGAGAGGTTTTGAGCGTAGACAAATCTAGTCCAAAGACTGTCCAACTAGCCTGCAACGATTTTTACGAAATTTTCAACCATCTTAAGCCCATCTGGACTTCCGATGCTTTCTGGGTGATATTGCAAACCGTAAATAGGTAGCTCCTTATGCTGAATGGCCATGATTTCTTGATCATCAGTTGTGATAGCTGTCACATCAAAGCCCTCTGGCATTTGGTCAACAACGATGGAATGGTAACGCATGATTGGGACATCATTGTCGATATCCTTGAAAATAGGTGATGGCGTTTCAAAAGTGATGTTACTTTGTTTTCCATGCATGACATTTTTAGCCAAGCCGAGCTTACCGCCAAAAGTTTCCGCAATAGCCTGATGCCCCAAGCAAATTCCCATCATCGGTTTTTTACCAGCGAAATCCTTAATCAAGGCTTCCATTTTACCCGCATCAGCTGGCCAACCTGGACCTGGTGAAAAGACTAACCCGTCAGCTTTTTCCGCCGCTTCATAGAGGGTCTCATCATCATTACGCAAGACCTTTACCTCTGTAAATGTCCCTAGGTATTGTGCCAAATTATAGGTAAAAGAGTCATAGTTATCAACTAATAAAATCATTGGGCATCTCCTATTCTTGTCATAGCTTTCGCCTTGTTAATCGTTTCGTAAAATTCATTTTCAGGAACACTATCGTAAACAACACCTGCACCTGCTTGAACATAGGCTTTTTGATTTTTGAGAATCATAGTACGGATGGCAATGGCAAAGTCCATATCTCCTGTCGCAGACAGATAACCAATAGCTCCCGCATAAATACCACGTTTTTCTTGCTCAAGCTCATAGATACGACGCATGGCACGAATCTTAGGTGCTCCAGATACGGTTCCAGCTGGTAGGGTTGATTTTAGTGCATCCAGTGCTGTCAATTCCGATAAGAGTTGTCCCTTAACCACACTGGTAAGGTGCATCACATAGCGGAAATACTCAACTTCCATATACTTGGTCACCTTGACCGTACCATTTTTAGCAATCTTACCAATATCATTACGTCCCAAGTCAACCAACATACGGTGTTCCGCAGTTTCTTTGACATCATGTGAGAGTTCATCTGCCAAAGCAGCGTCTTCCGCCTCATTGGTACCACGAGGGCGAGTTCCAGCAATCGGATTGGTTACCACCTCTCCATTTTTCACTGAAACCAAACTCTCTGGGCTAGCACCAATCACCTGATAATCTCCAAAATCGTAGAAATAAAGATAGTTTGATGGGTTGGTCACACGCAAGTTACGGTAGTAATCCAAAGGATCTCCCTCAAAGTCCGCTGAAAAGCGTTGGCTAAGCACACATTGGAACATATCTCCCTCACGAATGAGTTTCTTGGCCTTAGCCACCATATCCATGAAGACTTCTTTTTCGATATGATTTGAAAATTGCAAGGCTTGCAAGGCTTGAGGCGTAAACTCGTTTGGCGCCTGAGTCTGTAGGCTCGTTACCACCTGCCCAAGAGCTTGACGCACCGCATCGTTGTCACGACCAGAGTAGATATTATCCTCAACCACATAAACCTTTTCCTTCTTGTGGTCAAAAATCAAATAAGACTCATAGATAAAGAAATGCATATCAGGTGTTCCAATCGTATCTTCGGGAATCTCACCGATATTTTCATAGAGACCAATCATATCATAGCCTGCAAACCCGATAGCACCGCCTGCAAAAGGGAGGTCAGACTTGATACCTTTGACGGTAACTTGGTCCAAGTATTCGAAAGGATCCTGATCAATCGCCTTACCATTTTCATAAAGAACACCATCCTTGAAGGTTACTTCAAAGACCGGATTATAGGCAACAATCGAAAAACGTGCATTTTCCTTCTCACGAGGAATGGATTCAAGGATAACCTTGTGTTCCCCCTGAACACGCATATAAGCCAAGATTGGTGTTAAGGTATCGGCTGGTAAAATTTTTCTCATAGTATTTCCTTTCAAACTGGTTTATCAAGAATAGTAAGTCGGATACAAGACCCTGTTACTGGTTCAATTGGTCTAAAATCAAATCATTTATTGTTCTTTATTCACATTTTCTTCCAAAGCAATAAAGGCTTGAATCATGCTTCGCCAAACACTTTCAGCAACATCTGGTGATAAGCCAAGCTCTAGTGCCTCCTTACGACGGTTAGCTATGACTTGAGCAACACGATCACTAGCCTGGACAGCAACCTTGTCTCCTTTTGGCTTCAGCCGCCCTGCCTTTTCCACAAGTATTTGACGTTGGGCCAGTAGTCGAATTAACTGACTATCAATATTATCAATATCACTTCGAATATCGCTTAATGCATCCATAATACCCAACCTTTCATTGAATAAAGATCATAACACTTTTTTAACGTGAGTAAGTCCAATCTCAAGGGATAACCATAAACAAAAAACCTCACAGAGAAAAACTCTGTGAGGGCATTAAATCTAGTTTAACACGGTACCACCTCAGTTAATGGTCTCCAAAAAACGACCATCATCTCTATCTCCTCTAACAAGGAGTTGCACGGTAAGGGGTGCCAACCGAGAAGAATATGTATTACCTTCTCATTATCATCCAATCAGCCCAATGTTCGCTCATCTCGATTACCTACTCACAATCACCGCAGGCTCCCTGAAAATCTAAGACCAGTTACTTTCTGATTTACTAACTATTGTACTCCTTTTTAGAGAGATGTCAAGAATTTTCTGTTAATTTTGACAATTTCAACGACCCAACTGACTTTATTTCTTACATTATATGGTATTTGCATCTCCTCAGGATATCTTATGAGAATAAGTCAAAATACCTCTTAACCTAGGTTCTCGATATTAAAACTAACTAATATCGTCGTTAGAGTTGTTATATCGAATCTTATTTAATCGAATTACTTGATCTGCTTGTTCCCAAATACCTGGATTATGGGTAGCAATAATAATAATACGATTTGGATTTTTTAGTGATCGAATTAAGTCCATAATTTCTTGAGCATTATCAGGATCCAAAGAAGCTGTTGGCTCATCAGCTAGTATGATAGGAGGATTTTTCAAAAAAAGTTTAGCCAGAGCAACACGCTGTGCTTCTCCACCAGATAATTCGTATATTTTTTGATTAAGATTTAAATGTTCCAGATGAACATCTTTCATCACTTTTTCTTTGCATTCTTGAATATCATTCTTTCTGAGTTTCTTTCCTACCAACCCCAAATCCAGGTTGTAACTTATACTATCATTTTCAATAAGCCCAAAGTTTTGGAACAAATAACCCAAATAATCACGATAATAGACTTGAGATTTAATCTCTTTCAAGTCTGTACCATCATAAGTGACAGAACCACTATCATAAGTCTCTAGTTTTGCCAGAATATTTAAAAGAGTTGTTTTCCCAGAGCCACTTTCTCCGATAAGCGCATATATCTTTCCTTTATCAAAAGATAAATTTAAATCATCAAAAATAACTCGCTTACCAAAATATTTGCTTAGTTTCTTAATTGCAATCATATTACTTTCCTTTCAAAACACTGACTGAAGTTCTACTCTCAGTAAGCGTCTGTCTGTATAAAATGGTAAACATGTTGATAATAAACAAGGAAACTATAAGTAAACTCATAATCAAATGATGAGTCAAGAAAATCAAAAACACAAGTGCAACACCTAAAACACAGATTTGTGAAAAAAGATAGTTAAAATGCACTTCTTCAAACCTCATACCAGATAATCGCTTGATAAAGATTTCTTTTCTAAATTGCTCAAAGTAAAGAAGGTTCATACTGTCAAATAAAAGTATAGAGGTCAATAAACCTAATAAAACACCAATTAATAGAAAAGCAAGGCGACTACGACTCTCTGAAAGAATCTTATAGTAGCTATTACGATTATTAGTCAAATAAGAAACCCACTGATAAACACCACCTTGTTTAAGTAAATCAATGCTATCCTTATAGCCCGTCATGTGTAGTCCCGAACCTACTTCTGTTCCCCAAAATAACTGACTACTTGGTGTATCTCCCATTGCTTCAGGTGTAGTCACAACAATAATAGGATCATTAAGGAATTGCATAGGTATGTCACTATCTGTATTGTACAAAAAACGCTTTTTCTTATCTTTTACGAATTCGGTAGAGACCGATACCTTAAATAAGTGATGACTATGAGGATTTAGACTACGACTTGAGAAACCTGACATATATTCTGAATATATACTCTCTAACTCTTTCCTACTATTCTTCAACTTCTCTGGAATTATTAATCCAAATTCGCCACGCTTAAGTTTTTTCATTTGTGCTAAAAATTCATCGGAGACACCAACATTTTGCTTTTCCAAGTAATTAGGTGAAACATAAATGGTATTCCCATTAGGCACATAGTCTGTTATTTTAACCCCATTAGCTATATTTGATACTAAGAACTGACGTAAATTTGTTTTTACAAATAGCCCTTTATCGTCCTTTAGAGTACGATTTGCGAAGTCATACCAAGACTTATTCTGCTTTTCTTCTTCCTTACCTTGTGTAAAGGCAGAGCTATAACTATAAGATAGCTGGTAGTAATTTCTATTTATAGACCACTCTTCTTTAGCACTATTTAATTGCACAAAATCTTGATAACTGTTCAACAACGTACCTACAGTAATACCAACAACTACAATTGCAACGAATTGTCCTAAGAACATCACTCCTAGAAGTCTTCTTAAGGGGAGGCGCCCTCTCATAACTTCAACTAAAGAAGTTGCTTTTAACCCTAGTAGATATATTAAACTTAACCCAAGAGAAATAAAACATAGCGCAAAAAAATATAAAGTTACTCCTGTAAAATAAAGTAATATAGGCAAAGATTGCAAAATCCGAAAATGCCACAAACCTACTCCCCCAATAAGAATAGATAAACAATATGCAACCAATAACTGCCTAGAATCAACGATAAATGATGATAACATTACTTTCATCATGCTTTGCCCCGAAACAAGCTTGATTCCCGCATCCCTTAAATCCTTTATTCGGTAAATCAACACTAGTGAAGCAAAGGTCAACAGAAATAATGCGAAACTAATAAGTGAAACCTCATTCAATAATATTGTTAAAAGTAAAGACAGTATTGAATAAGAAGAAAAATCAACCGCATTATAGCCAAGCTGACTGAATGTCGAGATAAGTTCTGCTCCCTTTAAATCACCTGAGACAATTAGATAGTTACTAACTATATCACTGCCTTCAGCACTCTCCTGAGAAGCCCTTTTTAAATTAGAAGGTGGAGAAACGTGTCCGTAAAACTGATAACGAAAATCTATTTCACCCTTTTCATTTGGTTGAACAATCCGTCTAGCAATTAAGCTATTATGCTCATTAGCTAAATTAGTTAAAGCATCTGTTACTTCCTTGCGATTAGATACCTTATGATCAGTCAAAGCCTGACCAGTCACATCTACAGCATTATAACTCGAAAAAGATATTTGCTGATTTTGTTGAACAATCATTGTGACTAAGTAGCAAGAAAACAGGATAGTCGAGATGAATATAAAAACACGTTTCATACAAACCTCCTAAACGGAACAATTATATATCTTTGTATTGAAATAAAGTTTACGGTCGAAAATGGAACCATTACAAGGAAACAAAAACTAGGTTGACATATTACATTCAACCTAGTCACCGTTACTTAATTAATTATAGTTATAGTAAAAGGCAGCCTGCTCGCCAAAAGACGTTTTAATAAAAGCATACGAAGTCTGACCGGCATAAGCATAGGCCTTACTAGATTTAGAGGTCCAACGACTAACTACAGTTGAACTATGATATTTCGAACCATGATAGTAATTCGAAAAAGCACCACCGTTAGAAGCCCCGTAAGTCCAAACACCACCACCTGGATACTGCGTAGCTGCAGCAACTCCAGACAAAGTCCCAAAAGAAGTCACAGCAAGAGCCAAAACCATTAACGATTTCATATTTTTTCTCATAAGTATTCTCCTTAAAGTAATTGCGATGAAGGAAATAAAATGACATAAACTATGCATAACATTTCTAAACCTTCATAAATCAACTGTTACATTAAGTAAGCGCTTACTTTTAAAGTTATTATATACAGTTTTTTTATTTTTGTCAATACACTTTTTGTATTTTTGTAAGAATTGATACCTTTGCTACGCAAAAAAGCCCCCAAAGGGACTTCTCGGTTTGATAAACAACGGCAGGGTGACAGTCCTGCATCTCTTTCAGACCCGAAGGTGCGGCGGCTGCCTCTTCCGCCCTCGTTGTTATTTCTTACTTATATTATATCACATTTTCTTAGCTCTACCAGCATTTAGATAATTTTTCAGCTTAGAATCTTTAATCACAAACATGGTACGGACATTAAGTTTATCACATAATCTGACCGCTACCAGAACATTACCATCAATACGTTTGATATATTCCAAGGACTGACCATTAGGATGGCGACCGATATAGTCCGGATGAGCAATAATCTCTGGAATACGCTCATAGGTGGCATCAAAATCACTGAATTCCTGGCGATGTTTTTCCATATGCTTCTTACGTTGTGCAGACAGCGTGATTTCTTCACCAGGCTTGTAGTTCAAATCAAAAGCTTTAATGACTTTTGGCGTCAAGTGCCCTACTGTTTTCATGTCTCTATTGTACCACATCTCATACACATCAAGGTCTTTCCTATTGTTGAGGTATCAAAAAAACTCAAGCCTGTTACCAAGCTCGAGTTTTGACTTATGTTTTTTGGAAAGCACCTTGTTTGTAGCTAATCCAGAAGAAAAGCGGTGTACAGATAGCCATTGCTACCAGATAGATTGGCAAGGTGTAGCTATTAAGTGTCGAAATTTCAATCACATCTCGAAGATAGTAAGAGCTGATTAAGAAACCAAAGACTGAGTAAATAATCAAGGCCACACGCCCCTTATTCAAGGGGATACAAGCACGAATAACGGCAAGGACACCCGTCGACCCCATCATGTAATACGATAGCGTCAGCATGTCCGTATTGCTCATGCCAAGATAGACCTGAGACAGATGGAATATGAGAACACTGATAACCAGCATCAAGGCATTAGGAATAGACAACTGGAGCGAACGTCTGAGGAAATGTTTATCAACAGGTCGAATATTACGCTCGAAGGTCAAAACAAATGGTGGAAGACCCTCAATAAACTGACCGGCCAAAGTCATCTGAACCTGAATGAATGGGAAGACCAAGAGGTACTCTGCCTTTCCAAAAACAATACTGGCAATACAGATAAGCCCCAAAAGGAAGGAATAGACCGTTTTGATGAGGAAAATAGGTGCAATGTGGGCAATATTATTAACCACACGGCGTCCCTCAAACAGAATTTCAGGAATGTCCTTAAATTCGGAATCCATAAGGACCAAGTTGGCAATCTGACGTGTTGCAGGATCTCCCTCTGCCATAACAATCGAACAATCCGCTTCACGCAGTGCCAAGATATCATTGACACCATCACCTGTCATGGCTGTGGTATGTCCATTAGCATTAAGGGTTTGGATTAACAACTTCTTCTGATGCGGAGATACCCGTCCAAAGATTGCTGTCTCCTCAGCCAAGGCCTCCAACTCCTCATCGCTGACCTTAGAACAGTCAATATAACTTTGATAATCAACAAAGCCAGCCTGATGGGCAATATGAGAAACCGTTACTGGATTGTCTCCAGAGATAATCTTAAGGGTAACATCCTGCGAACGCAAGTATTCTAATGTATCAGCCGCATCCTCACGGATTGGATCGGCAATTTCAAGCAAGGTCAAGGCTTCAACGTCATTCGGCAAACTCATGGTCTCTGTATCAATACCCGATTGACTCAAGGCTAAAATCAAGACCCGAGAACCACGTGCCTGCGCCTGTTCTACTGCTTGAGGGTTTTCCTTAAGTAACATCTCAGGTGCACCTAAAAAGAGAGTTCCAACCCCTTCAATAACCATAGCACCCCATTTACGATCACTTGAAAATGGAATAATATCGCCAACCTGATAGTTGTTTTCCAGACCTTCATAGGCATTACGAATAGCCTGGGCCGTTGAGTTGTTATCCTTGCTATGCTGCATGTAAGCCGCCAGCAAACCTTCCAACTCCTCCTTTGTGTAGCGCTTAGACAAGAGCTCTAGACCTTTAACGGTCATCTTACCTTGCGTAATCGTCCCTGTCTTATCCAGGCAAAGCACATCCACACGTGCTAGAGTTTCAACAGAGTACATCTCTTGCACCAAGACATGCTTCATCCCAAGCTTAATGACAGCCGTCAAAAGAGAGGTAATGGTCAAAAGGGCAATTCCCTTAGGCAACATGCCCAAAAGCGCCGTCGAACTTGTAACGACCGACTCTTGAAGAGAAAGCTGCTTAATCATGTAAGCCTCGAAAAAGAGAGCCAGACCAAATGGTATAACAATCTTCCCTGTAAACTTGGCAATCTTATCCATGTTATAGAGGATACGAGACACGATTGGCTTGTGCGTTTTGGCCTCTAGCATGAGCTTATTGGCGTAATTGTCCTCAGCTACATGAATGACTCTAGCATAGACCTGACCGCTCACAAGGTAAGAACCTGATAGCAGCTCCTTCCCATCCTTTTTGAGAATGAGATCACTCTCACCAGTCAACATAGCCTCGTTCAGCTCAGCCATTCCATCAACAACCTTAGCATCACTAGGCACTTGTTCACCCGCAGATAGAAGCATCAGGTCATCCAAGACAATATCTTGAGGATCAATAGCAGAAACCTGACCATCACGAACCACACGTATCTGATCCTTATTCATGAGATTGAGCTTATCAATCATGCGACGGGCACGCAACTCCGTCATCATCCCCGTAAAAGCATTAAGCACAATAATCCCGAAGAAAAAGAGATTGGACCAGGCCTGCACAGCAATCAAGGCCACAAAGATCGCAAAATTGAGCATATTAAAGGAGTTAAAGACATTACGCCTAAAAATCTCCCAATTACTGGAGCCAGTTTTTGCTTTAAAATGATTTGTTTTTCCGGCATTTATCCGCCGCTTGACCTCCATCTGAGTCAAGCCTTGTAACTGTCTGTTCATAACTTTCATAGTAGCATAAAAACGAGGTGTTTTCAAAAGTTAGCCGTCATAAATCCCAAGGAAATAGGCCCATTAAATCGCATATTTTTTCCACTTTGTCATTCAGGCCAATAAACCCAAAAGCACTCTGTAGGATTAGCGTTTCTAATTAAACCTACTTTGATAAAGTAAATTAAACAACCACTGAAGATTGATAAAAGGTTTTGACTGCCTCTTCTATTAGGCAAAATAAGGCATCATATTTAACAAACAGGGGCTAAACCCTTGGTATGAAAGGAATCTAGAAAATATTATGATGAACATGCAAAACTTGTTCCAAGAATTTTTTAGGCTTGTTATCATCATAAATACTGATTTCAAGGGATTTAACTACTAGTAAACTTAACAACTTTTATATATTTTACACAATATAGGACAGTAAATGGACAGTGACAGCATAATTGAAGAGTGAACAAAAAGAGGTATAAAAATACCTCCTTCGAAGCAAGAAAAGGTATTTGATGAGGTACTCCTTGTTAGCGATTTGTACTGAAAGTCGCCAGCACCAAAAAGTTGTTGTGCGTCATATTTGGAAAGATGCCTTAGAAATCTGTGAAGATATCCGTCATCAAAGTGGGATGAAGGAACGGTACCAACACCGGAAAGAAACGATAGAACGTTTATTCGGAACAGCTAAAAGAATATCATAACTTGCGTTATACCAGAGAAAAAGGAAAGTCCAAAATGGAAGATAAGGTTGGGCTTACTTTGGCATGTCTAAATATCAAAAAATTGGTAAAAATGATGGTAGGGAAGACCTGTTATTTTATTCAAATACCTCAATATTATTGGATTATGGGAGAATTAAGTGTGAATATAAAAAAAGACAAACATCAAAAACGATGTTTGTCTTCATTCTGAATCAGAATTTTAATAGGAATTCTGATTTTTTTATGCAAATCCATTTAAAAGCCAAAGGGTGTTTAATTATTATTTATTAAAATATAGATAAATATCATTTGATTAGTATTTGTTAAGTAGGAGTGTTTAATTCAAACGACTTCATTATAATAGTTGTCACATACATTAAAATTATAAAAAATTGAAAAAAGGTTGAAAAATAAAAATAACATGTTATAATTATAGCGTCTATATGAATAGGGAATATTGGTAGTAGTAACTTGAAGCCAACTTGATTGTAATCTTTCAACTCTTTTGGGGAGAGTTTTATACGATTACGTGTTGGTGCTTGGTACTATATGGTATTGGGATAGGGTTATCATACCGATATTTTGATTTGTAAGATAGGGGTAGAGCGTAAGTAAAGGGGACGCTCTTTAAAATGGGGAGAAGTTTTTATGAAATATATGTAAATTAGCAATACTGCT